>JAYVXK010000114.1:0-8541 GCA_043785265.1 Myxococcales bacterium
TCGAAGCGCACGCCGCTCAAGGACTGTGGCGCGGGGAAAGTGATCGTGATCGAGCCAGTGTAAGTGCCTGCGTTCCAATACGTGTTCAGATCACCGTCGATGGCTTTGTCCGGCGTGTTCGACTGATACGAGCCACCCGTAGCGGTGCTGCCGTTCGGGACGCCAATACCACCAAGCCCTGCGTCGAGTGTCGAGCAACCTGCATCGAATGCATCGGGAATGTTCACGTCGGGCGCATCCACGCCCGTGTCTGCCGGCGGGTTCGCCTGGTCCCCGCTCGCGTCCGATGGCGCGGCGCGATCAATCGATGCGTCGGGTGTCGTCGCGTCGGGCGCGTCAGCGATCAACCCATTCGCGCAAGCCACGAGCAGCGCTGCGACGGCGCCGAACGCGAACGCCGATCGTCGAACGCCCATGAGAGCCTGCATACGGTCGCCAGCGTCGTTCATGGCTGAAACGGATTGAGCGCGCTCGGTATTGGGCTCACTGCGACTTGCGTCTTGGCGGTGCGGTTGAATGTGAAGCCTGTGCCTTGCCCGTTTGCACCCAGATAGACGTCGTAGCGATTGTGCGGGTTGGCGCTCGATCGCGAGTCATAGATGAATTGATACTCGTGCCATTGCGGGAAGCCGCCGTTGTTTGCGTATGAACCACCGCTGATGTTCATCACCCACTGCCATTGCTTGTTCATGTCCTGCCAGACAGCGATGAGGTTGCTTCGCCCATAGCGGTTGGCGAAGTTGCTCGCGCCGAACACCGACGGGAAGCCCACCACACCAGCAGGCTGCGCGCTGTCCATGAAGGTAAAGACCGTGGCGTTCACGGGCAGCGTCGAGCTCATGGTGCCGGCTTCGTTGGGGTGATTGGATTGCCAGACCGCGACTGACGCGACGCTGGTCACTTTGGTCAGCGTCATGGTGGATGTGGCGAACTCGCCGTTGACGCCTTGCACCGTCACGGTCATTCCCTCGAAATCGGACGCTGCGCAGCAGCTGCCACCGTCGCCACCATCGCTCGCGTCGCTGGCTGCGTCGCCCGCGTCGCCCGCGTCGTTTGCATCAGTGGAGGCGTCCCGCGTGCCGCCATCAGCCCCGTCGCACGTCGTGATGTTCCAGCTCGACTTGAGCTCGTTGGCCGTCAGCACGCCAACCGCGTACCAAGCGCAACCCACGGCAGGGAGCCCCCCCGATGTTTGGACGAGAGCGCGGGCGAAGTCTACGAAGGTCAAGTTCGGGCTCGGGCCCAGGCTGGTTATCACGGCGTAGTAGAGTTTCTCGGACGCAACCACCCCGAGGGCGTTGCCTGGATCGACGCTGATTCCGGAGGTCTTATTGGTTCCGCCCACGGTCGCGAGGTACCACGCGTTGTTGGGCACTCCGCTGTTGGTGTGAACTCCACCGTGGTCGTCCGTCCCGACATAGTAGGGCGCGGTCAGGTAGTAATCCGGCTGCGCGTTAGGCGTGGACAGGCTCGGATCGCTGAGGTTCCGGATGTCGTTTGCGTCGGCTGTGTCCTCACCAAACCGGTCGATGTTGGCTGTGCCCCGATAATGGCTCTCGATCAGTTCGCCAAACGCGTCGGAGAGCGATTCGTTCAGCGCTCCCGATTCGTCTTGGTATTTGAGTCCGAGCGTAAACTGAGTCACTGCGTGTTGGAACTCGTGGCCGACCACATCGAGCGCCACTGAGTTCGGCAGCTCGGTTTGGTGCGGCGCGAAGTGGAACGTCTTGTCCGTTGATGACCACCAAGCATTATCGAACCACGGGCTTGTTTGTACGGGTGGAGTGCCGGCGAAGGGGCAGGTGTTCGCAGGCCAGCACTTTGGATCGCTCACGATCGCCTTGATCAACGTTCCGGCGTTGTCGTAGGAGGACCGGCCATGGACCGTTCGCCAGTACTGGTCAACCTGTCCGAGGTAGTAATAGGCATCGACGCCAGCGCCGCTTTCCGGTCCGAAGGTGTCCCATGAATTCAAGTTGTTCGACATGAAAGCGAGCGCGTTCGTTGGGTCGCAGAGTCCAGCAATCAAGGTGCTGCACCGTACCTGCAGGGGCGCGTCGAGCGAGGTCGGCGCGGCGCTCATGGCGTAGAAGGGCGGCGCGCCAGGGAACGAGGTAACCTCGAAGGACTTCAGGTCGTTGAGGACGCCTTTTCCTGAGGCCGCCGCGGTTTGCCGGATGTCGCTCGCATCGAGGATTGCTCCCGTTCGAGCGTCGACCTCATACCGCATCACAAACCGCGAGAGCAGCGGTGGACCCGTGAAACCAGGTGGCGGCGCAGGGAGTGTCTCTGGCACGCGGAACGAGACAAAGAGGTCGTATCTCAACACCGGAGGACCGTCGTTCCACGCGTCGAGAGTCAGCGTCGGCGGGTCCGACGGATCGGCGTACTGCTCGGATCCGGCTGGGAGCCTGCCGAGCATGTCCGCGTGCGCCGTCGCGATTGCTGCCGCAGGATCCACCGATGGGCTGGTGCTCACCCCTTGCAGCTTCGGCACGTAGATCCCCGAGATGAAGGAGATGCGCCCCGCGACATCGAAGTGCATGGTGAGGTGCCCGCCGTAGACGCCAACGGGCCCCGCCACCTGCTTGAAGACCGCGTGCGTCAATCCCTGACTGTCCATGGCAACCACGCGATCGAGCGCCAGCTCCCGCTTCGGATCCGTCATCGAGAAGAGCGCCGCATACTTGACGAAGAACTCCATCGCGGCCGCGTCTGCGGTCTTGCCGTTCACGAGAATCGGCGCGGGAAGTCCGATCGGCTGGACATAAGTCGGCGTCCCGAACTTCGGGTGGCGCTGCACGACCCACGACACACCCGTGTCTTGTTCGAGCTGGGACTTGGGATCGAGCGGCGTTGGCGGCGATGATGAGCAACTCTCGGCGAACGCCACCACGAACACGGCCAGCAATGCCGCAACCAGCATCCATTTGGACCGAAACCGACTAGCCATTGCTTGCATCTTTCCTAAACGTCACGGTTGAACGGCGTCAGTTGCTTCCGCATCGGCCGGTGGAAGGTGAAGCCCACGCCAAGATGATACGAGCCCGATCAATCCCGATCAACGTGACGCCACGTGACACAGCCCATCCTACTGCAGACGGCAGGTCGTCGCTGCCAGACGGCAGGTCGTCGGCTGCCAGACGGCGTGTCGTCGCTGCCAGACGACGTGTCGTCTCTGCGAGACGCAGGCTCGTCTCCGCGAGACGGAGGCTCGTCGCTGCCAGACAAGCGCCCCATCCCACCGGGACGGCCCGTCGTCTCTCGCAGACACCGCGCCCATTCCGCCAGACGACGTCCGTCCCAAACGACGAGCCGCTCGTCTCTCGCCAGACGCCACCCTCATTGCAAGACCGACTACCTGGCGCGCTGTTTGGCCAGGGCAGTCAGTCGATCTGCGATCTTGAATACCGCGAGGAGCACCTCCAGCATCATGCGGCCGATGGTGAAGACGACCGCGCATGCGAGGATGACCACGGGCACTGTCGCGATCGCCGTCGCGATTTGCGGCCCGTCACCCGCAGCGAGTGCTGCGAGCACGCGCACGAGCGAGACGAGCACGACGCCGGCGAGTGTGAACATCAACAGCACATAGGCGAGGCGCACGAGCCTCACGCTCATCACGCGCTCGAAGTGCAAGTCGAGCAGCGACTCTTTCGGTGGAAAGAACGGCTCGTCGTCTTCGGGATCGGCCTCTGGCGGCATCGATTGCGTGAACCAATGCGCGGTGAGCGATTGCGAGTCGTCCGCGGTGATGCGCATCGGCGGCACGGTCTTCGTCATCGCGACCGGCGGAGGTGGCAACGACTTGGTGACGATCACTGACGGCGGCGGCTCGGACGGAGTCGCCGCGAGGTCGACGGGTACGACGTCGATCACCGGCGGCGGTGGCATCACCGGGATCGATACGACGTCGATGGGTGGCGTCGGTGCGATCTCGATCGGCGGCAGAGGTTTTGCGGGCTCCGCTTTGACGCTCGTCATCACTGGCGGCGGTGGGCGCGACGACCTCGGTCGCGGTGGGATCGGTCGCACCATAGCTGGCGCGGCCACGACTGGCGGGTCGGGTTCGACGTCAATCTCCGGACTCGTCGCCGTGGGCGCGCGCGGCGGACCCTCCGCGACCTGTGGCGGGTCTGCGGTGAGGATCGCCTCGGCTTCCCGCAAGAAGCGCTCGAGGGGCACCCACGTCGTCGACCCGACGCGAGTGACCATCGTCGTCTCCTTCAACCGTCCTATCTGCATTCCCTTGCGCAGCTTGCGCAGGCTGACCGGCCGGCTCTCTTCGTTGGTGTCGGGGTCGCGCGCAATCCAGATCTCGGCTCGCTCATCCATTCGCCGATGATATCGCGGCTCGCGACAATTCGGATCCGTTCGAGCGCGCCGAAGAGATCCCGCAACACCTATCAGCGTGGACGCGGCGTGCTCGGCCGGTTCCCCCAGTCGACGTGATTGCGGCGCGATTGTCGCCGGTGCTCGATGAGCAGAGTTCTGGTGGGAATGCGCTAAGCTCTTCGTGTGACAGCGCGCCGTGCACTCTTCTTTCCGCTGCTTGCCGGCTGCATGCTTTTGGCTGGCTGCACGTTGCTCGTCGACTTCATCGATCAGCCGCTCGACCCTGGATGCGACGGCTCGTCTTGCGATGGAGCCGCGCCGGACGTCGTATTTGCCGATGTGTCCGTCAAAGACAGCTACGTGCCTGATGCTCACGACGCGGGACCGCCCGATGTCGCCGAGCTTTGCAAAGGGAAGTTCAACGGATGGTACTGCGGCTTCAACGGACTCAATGGTCCGGCGCCCTCGAAAGACGATTTGGTCGAGTGTCGTGATGGCGGGGTGAAGTTGCTCACGCTCTGCGACGCGGGATGCCTCGTCTATCCCAACGGTGTCCCTGATCGTTGCAACGAGTGCCCCTCGATGAAAGACGGCTACTACTGCGGCTCGCAGTTCCCCAACGCGCTGCCGGACAACTCGCACGTCCTCGTGCTCTGCACCAAAGGACAGGCGATGATCGAACAAGATTGTTTGCCGAAAGCATGCGTCCCTGGACCAGGTACTGCCGTGTGTAACTGAGTGGTAAGGTCGCGCGCGTGACGACTCTCACCTCAGAAGAAACGAACGCGCTGCTCGCCCCTGTTCTGTCCGACTACGCAGAACTCACCAAGCGGTATCCAGGCGAGAGCGGCAAGCGACAACCCGTGCACACCGTTTATGGCGGTGGACATCTCTTCAAGCGCGACACCAGCAAAAAGCTGGGCGTTTTGGCGCTTCGCGCGCTCGACGAACACGCCGCAGATCCGTTCACGTTTGCGCGCGCCATCGCTCTGGCGGGTCACGAGACTCTTCCGACTTCGATCACCGCGACTCGCGCGGCGACCTCGCTGTTCGAAAACAATGCGGCCGCTCTCGCTGCTGCGTCGCCGCCCGCGTGGCTCGCATGCACGGTCTACTCACGGGTACGCGCGAAGCTGGCACGTGAGCCTGTCGAAGACTTTCGCATCGACTTCGAAGACGGCTATGGCAACCGCCCCGACGCGGAAGAAGACGCTCATGTCGCGCAAGCCGCGAAGGAGGTCGCGCTCGGCAAACAAGACGGCACACTGCCGCCGTTCATCGGCATTCGCATCAAGCCGTTCACGCGCGATCTGGCTGTTCGCAGCCTCCGCACGCTCGACTTGTTCTTGACGACTCTCGTGAGCGAGACCAAAGGTCAGTTGCCTGCAGGCTTCGTGGTCACCTTTCCGAAGATCCAAACTGTCTCGCAGGTCACCGCCTTCGTCTCTGCGCTCGACGCACTCGAAGCGAAGCTTGGTCTCGCCGCTGGATCGGTGCCGATCGAGATCATGGTCGAGCAGACGCAGACGATCTTCTTGCCGAACGGGACGAGCACGCTTCCGCTCCTGCATGACGCGAGTCGCGGTCGACTCTTCGCCGCGCATTTTGGTACGTACGACTACACAGCGAGCTGCTCGATCACAGCAGCGCATCAAGAGATGCTGCATCCCGCGTGCGATTTTGCGCGTCACGCGATGCAGGTCGCCTTCGCTCAAACAGGCGTCTTCTTGTCAGATGGTGCGACCAATGTGATGCCCACGGGTCCGCATCGCGATCCGACCACGCACGAACAACACGCAGAGAACCGCGCAGCCATCCATCGCGCGTGGCGTTTGCACACCGAGCACGTGCGCCATTCGCTGCGCAACGCTTACTACCAAGGGTGGGACCTGCATCCCGCCCAACTGCCCACGCGATACGCAGCGGTCATCTCGTTCTTCCTCGAAGGCCTGCCCGCAGCGACCGAGCGCTTGAAGAACTTTGTCGACAAGGCCGCGCAAGCCACTCTCGTCGGTGATATTTTTGATGATGCCGCCACCGGGCAGGGGCTTCTCAACTTCTTCTTGCGAGGGCTCTCGTCAGGCGCACTCACGACGTCCGAGGCGCTCGCGACGGGCTTGTCTCTCGATGAGTATCGCTCTCGCTCGTTTTTGAAGATCCTCGAGAACCGCAAAAAACAAGGTTGATCGTCAGCTGCCGCGGTACGTCGAGTAGCCGAACGGACTCAGCAAGAGCGGCACGTGATGGTGAGATGCGTCTGTGATCTCGAACACGATCGACACCTCGGGAAAAAAAGTTCGCGAGCTTTGAGAGCGCGCATAGGCGCTCGTATCGAATGTGAGTCGGTAGACGCTGGGCTCGAGTTTTTCGTTCGCGGGGACGAGCGTCTTGAGGCGGCCGTCGGCGTCAGTCTCGCCCACACCCACGCGTGCCCACGCGCCACCCGCCGCCCGACGTTCGAGCGTGATGGGCACCGCGCGCGCGGGCTTGCCAGTCGACGTATCGAGCACATGAGTCGAAATGGTCGCAGGCATTTATGCTCCTCCAATCAGCTTGGATAGACGCAGATTCATGATCTGTCGCAGCTCTTCTGCGGCCACGGTCAGCTCGGCTTGCGGCGTGTTGTGCAGACGCGTTCGTGCCGCGTGCGCGATGTCCGACGCGGTCTTGCCGGTAGCGCATATCAAAAATACAAAGCCAAACTTCTCTTCGTATTGAGCGTTGGCGATCGCGAGTGCCGAGAGTGTTTGCGAACTCGCCCGTCTCGCTGTGCCTTGCTCCACCGCGCTCCACTTCGAGTCTCGCGCTGTGCTGGCTTTGGTCTCCCCAACGCGCGGGTGAGCCGCGAAGGCCTCGAGCCACGCTTCTTTGGGCAGCGCGTTCCATGTCGCGTCGGCGATCTCGAACACCGATGATCCGCCTGCAAAAGGCCGCGATCGCGCCATCGCGCGTATCCATTGCGTGGCCGCGCAGCATGCGCGCAAGCTCGACTCGAGCGCGCGCGGCGACAGCCCGTTGAGGTACCGGGAGACGGCGTCTGCTTTGCCGAGATCCGACAAGCGTCCGTGCACACGGAGGCGGCTCACTCCGCCATCGGGAAATACTTTCATGCGTACGTGCGTGAACGGTCCGCGCAACATGATCTCTTCGGCGAAGACGTGCCTCGTGTGCGCCATCAATCGCGTGCGAGGCAAGACGATGACCCAAGGCCCATCCGCGGAGACTGCCGCCTCGAGCGACGCGGTGTCGGGAAAGTTGCCTTTGAAGTGGTTGGTGTCGATCTCCACCCGATCGATCGAACCTTCGCCCGCGAGTCGGACGATGGCCCAGTCGTGCGTGTCTGTCGTGACGCCGCGTCTGCGTTTGGTCTCCCAGCCCTCGCTCATGTTCGTGGCGCGATTGGGCGCGATCAGATTGTGGCGTGGACCAAAGAACATGTCGCTGCACGAGAGCACCTCGCCGCCTGTCTCGAGCGCGGCGAGATCGAGGTCGTTCTTGGCGCCACCGAGTCGTCGCCAATCAGGAGCGACGATCCCGTGCATACGCAAACGCGCGACACCGCCGTCTGGATAAATTTTCATGCGGACGTGCGTGGCAACGAAGGTCGCGCCGGGTCCTGCGCTCGGCCCCTGAGGTAGTTCGAAAAAGTTCAGCGAGTTGCCTTCGAGCGCTGTTCGCGGTTTGAGCGGCAACCATTCGGTCTCGTTCGACTGCAGTGTTTCGAGTGTGGTGTCGGCGCGCGCGTTGCACACCTCGACCTCGAAAGCCTCGGGAAAATTGCCTCGAAAGTAACTCGTGTCCACCACGAGGCCGCGCACGATTCCAGGCAGACCGAGTCGAATGATCGCGGAGTCGTGCACGTCGGGACCGATCGCTCGCTTGCGTCGCGACTCCCAACCGTCCATCCACTTGCCACGATCGGTGTACGCGTGTTCGCGCCACTCAGCGCCCTCGGGCTTGAGCAAGTTTTCTTTTTCCGCGAAGAAGTCATCACTCGCCCAGAGCACACCCCCTCCGAGCTTTTCGCTCGCGAGGTCGACCAGTTCGCGAAAGTCAGTCATCAGCTCTCTCCTCTACGCAACCACTTGCCACGCCGCTCTGTGCGCACCCGTTGTCCGCGCAACCACGTCTCCTTGACGACGCCGCGCAGCGATCGACCGAGGTACGGAGTCGTCTTGTTCTTGTGCTCTACGATCGACTCGGTCA
>JAYVXK010000115.1:0-2576 GCA_043785265.1 Myxococcales bacterium
ATGATGTCGTTGCACAGGCCAATGCACTCATCGCAAATGTAGACCGTCGGGCCCGCGATGAGCTTTTTTACTTCCTTCTGCGATTTGCCACAGAAAGAGCAATTCAAGTTGCCACCTTGGTGATCGTCGCGCCTACGGTCCACGCTGTCCTCGAGCTGGTTGTCGCTTACCCACGAAAGCCTAGACCCCGACCTGCACCCGGGCAAGCTTATGGGTCAGTCTTTCGTGCCCTTGCGTCGCACTTGGAGCACCTCGTCCACCAAGCCATATTCTTTGGCTTGAGCTGGGCTCATGTAATTGTCGCGGTCGATGTCCTTGTGGATCTGCTCTTTCGACTTGCCAGTCGCCTGAACCAAAATGTCGATGAGCACATCTTTGAGGTAGCGAGTCTCGCGAGCTTGAATCTCGATGTCGGACGCCTGTCCTCGAGCGCCGCCGTGCGGCTGGTGAATCATGATGCGTGCGTTGGGCAGCGCGGTGCGGCGGCCCTTGGTGCCTGACGCGAGCAGGATGGCTGCCATGGACGCGGCCATGCCGACGCAGGTCGTCGTGACGTTCGCACGGATGACTTGCATCGTGTCGTAGATCGCCAATCCGCTGTAAATCACGCCGCCCGGTGAGTTGATGTAAAGGACGATGTCCTTGTCGGGATCTTCGCTCTCCAAAAAGAGAAACTGCGCGATGATGATGTTGGCGACGTCGTCGTTGATCTCGGTGCCGAGAAAAACGATTCGGTCCTTCAGCAAGCGACTGAAGATGTCCCAGTTGCGCTCGCCACGGTGAGTCGTCTCGACGACGGTCGGATACGGAATGAACGATCGCGGTGCTGCCTCGAGTGCACTCTTGTTGCCTTCGAGGACTGCCATCGCCTGTTTGCGTGTCTCGGGTCGCTTGCTCATCTTCTCTCCCTGGTGTGGACCACGCCGCGTAGCGGACGTGCCGTCTCTATCGACACTGCGCGTGGCGAAGACAACTGCTGCAATGGGGAGTGCAGCCTCCCCGAAGGTCGAATCACTTCTTTTCGGCTGCCTTGTCGGCTTTCTTTTCGGGCTTCTTGTCGGCGTCTTTGTCGGCCTTCTTGTCGCCTTCTTTGTCAGCCTTCTTTTCGGCTTTCTTGTCGCCTTCTTTGTCAGCCTTCTTCTCGGGCTTCTTGTCGGCGTCTTTGTCGGCCTTCTTGTCGCCTTCTTTTTCGTCGGTGATCTTGGACTTGCTCTCGAGAAAATCGAGAATCTTGTCCTCGAGGATCATGCCGATGAGCATGTCGCGTTTCTGGCGGTCACGGTACTCGACACGCAGCTTGGCGACGTTCTTCCCGGTCTCGGCGGCGAGTTCGGCCATGCCCTTCTCGATGTCGTCCTCGGTGACCTTCATCTCGAGTTTGCGTGCGATGGCTGCCATGAGCAAGCCCGCACGCACCTTCTTTTCGGCCTCGCCATGCAAGCGATCGTGCAGGCCGGCGGCCGCCTCTTTGGTGATGCGCTGACCCATTCGACGGGCCTGCATGACCACTTCTTGTTCCATCACCTTGCACTGTTGCTCCACGAGCGAAGGCGGCACATCGAGCGGGTTGTTGTCGTTCAGCTTCTGAACGATTTGCTCTGCCAACGCCATTTCTGCGCGGTCTTTTAGGGCTTTTTCGAGCTTGGTGTGCACGTCTGCGCGCAACTCGATCGTCGTTTGAAAGGAGCCAACGTCTTTGGCGAACTCGTCGTCGAGCGCAGGCAACACCTTCTCTTTGATGTCAGTCAGCGTGACGGCGAAGTTGCTCTTCTTGCCTCGGAGGTCTTCGCGCGGATGCGTGTCGGGGAAGGTTGCGGCGACGTTGACCTTGTCACCGACCTTCTTGCCCTCGAGCGCCGGATCGAACTCTGGCAACGCTTGACCCGCGCCCAGTTCAATCTGCACGCCACTGCCGCCTCCGTCTTTGATTTCGGCACCTTCGACCGTAAGTGTGAAGTCAATCGTCACCACGTCGGACTTCTTCGCGCCGCGCTCGGGCTCGGGAGTCTTGAGCGCTGCATGGCGCTGACGAAGGCCTTCGATCTCTTCGTCGACCATGGTGTCGGTCACTGCAGACGGTGGGCGCGTCAGCTCGAAGCCCTCGAACTTCACCTCTGCGATCTCGGGCGTCACCTCGACCCGCGCCTTGTAGACGAGCGGGATGGTGCCCTCGACTTTGCCGACATCGACCGCAGGCGTCGACACCGGCGTCATGTTCTTTTCGGTGAGCGCTTGCGGCAGCGTCGAGTTCACCAAGGTGTTGGCGACCTCACCGAGCACCTGCGGTCCGTACAAACGCGTCAGCACATTGCGTGGCGCTTTGCCTGGACGAAAGCCACGCACGTGCGCTTTTTTCGCGAGGTTCAGATAGGCCTTGTCGAGCTCGATCTTCACGGTGTCCGCGGGCACCTGGATTTCGAGCTCCATCATCACTGCGGAAATGCGCTTCTCGATAACTTGCATGGGAGGGCGCGCACCATACTTTGCGCACCTTGTTCGTCAAGGCGTGAGCGCCTGCTGCCTCAAAAAAGAAAAACCCCTCGGACCGAGGCGGGTCCAAGGGGTTGGAGTAGACC
>JAYVXK010000116.1:0-24717 GCA_043785265.1 Myxococcales bacterium
TGAGGCCACAGCGGACGATTCGGCTCATGATTCTCTCCCTAAGTGACGTGCCGTCTTCAGTGCGCGCCCTTGTTGGGGCGTAATTTCAGGCCTTCGCTCACGTGTTCGTTCCACGTGGCGGGTTTGAATCCGTTTTGGACTTCCACCATCGAGATGCAGTCGGGCACGGGACAGACGATCTTGCAGAGGTTGCAACCGACGCACTCGCTCTCGTCGACGATGGGCACACGAACCGCGCTGTCTTTGTTTGGGTGAATGCATTGATGCGCGCCGTCGTGGCAGGCCACCACGCAGAGTTGGCAGCCGATGCATTGACTCGCGTCGATCTTGGCGACGGTCTCGTAGTTGAGATCGAGATCTCCCCACTCCGAAAAACTGGGGATGGCTTTGCCTACCATTTCGTCGATGGTCTGGAAGCGATGCTTGCGCATGTACTCCTCAAGACCGTCGATCATGTCTTCGACCACGCGGTAGCCGCGGAGCATGACCTCCGTGCACACTTGAACCGAGCTCGACCCGAGCAAAATGAACTCGACTGCGTCTCTCCAATTGGAGACTCCGCCGATGCCACTAATGGGTATTCCAAATTCTGGTTCGCGCGCCAACGCGGCCGTCATGTGCAGCGCGATGGGTTTGACCGCCGCGCCGCAATAGCCACCATTGGTGCTTTTTCCGGCCACGCGGGGCTCTAGAACGAAACGGTCGATGTCGACCCCGATGATGCTCTTGATTGTATTGATGAGAGACACACCATGCGCGCCGCCACGTTTCGCAGCGAGGCCGTGGGGGACGATGTCGGCCACATTGGGAGTGAGCTTGACGAGCACGGGTACACTCGAAAACTCCACGGCCCAGGAAGTGATCTCTTGATTGACGCGCGGCTCTTGTCCGACCGCACTGCCCATGCCCCGTTCGCACATGCCATGTGGACAGCCGAAGTTGAGTTCGAGTCCGTCGGCGCCTGCGTCGATCGATCGCTTGATGATCTCTTGCCACTCGGCTTTGGTCTCGACCATGAGAGAAACGACGACTGCGTGCTTGGGGTACTTCTTCTTGGTGTCGTAGATCTCTTGGAAATTGACCTCCAAAGAGCGATCCGTAATCAACTCGATGTTGTTGAAACCCGCGCCTTGCACGCCACGAACATTGGTGGCGCCAAAGCGGCTCGACACATTTTGAATCGGCTGACCGAGAGTCTTCCAAACGGCGCCGCCCCAGCCAAGATCGAACGCGCGTTGGATCTGCGCGCCAGAGTTCGCCGGAGGAGCAGACGCGAGCCAAAACGGGTTGGGCGACTTGATGCCGGCGCAGTTGGTGGACAGATCAACCATGTACGTTCTTCCCCGTGAAATAAGCGTGAATCGCGCGCGCAGCGGCTTTGCCTTCTGCTGCGGCGTTGACGACCTCTTTGCCACCGTTGCGACAGTCGCCGCCTGCAAACCACTTGGACCGACCGGTGCAGCCGTGCTCATCGGTGACGACGCGACCGTTGTCGACCTTGATGCCCTCGAGCTTGGACAACATCTCGCCGAGTTTGGACTGACCAATGGCGACGAGCACCAAGTTCGCCACGAGAGTGAACTCGGTGTTGGCGACCGGCTTCTTGTCTTGGTCGACCCGCACGCAGCGCACGCGCTCGACCTTCCCATTCCCTTCGAAGGCGATGGGTAGGGCCTGCCACTCGGCATGACCGCCTTCCACTTGCGCAGCCTTCCACTCGTGTTGATAGCCGCTCATCTTCTCGGCAGTGCCGCGGTAGACCATGGTCACGTGAGCGATGCCCAAGCCGCGAGCTTCACGCACCACATCGAGGGCGGTGTTGCCACCACCAATGACGACGCAATGGTCGATGCCGTCCAAGGCAACACGCGTGAGCTTCATGCGCTCGATCCATTCGACGGCACCGTGGATGCCGGGCAGGTCTTCGCCGGGTATGCCGACGCGCGTGTCTGCCCCTAAACCTGCGCCGACGAACACAGCGTCGTGTCGTTTTTCGAGATCCTCGAGCGAGAGATCTTTGCCGATGGTGACGCCGGTTTTCACGTCGATGCCGCCGATGTCCAAGACCCACTGCACTTCTTCGACGCTACGATCTGCCTTCATTTTGTAGGGGGCGACGCCTGTCGTGTTCAATCCGCCGATGGCAGATCGCTTTTCGTAGAGAGTCACGCGATGACCCTGCCGACGGAGCTCGTGCGCGCAGGCGAGACTGGCAGGGCCCGCGCCGATCATGCCGACGCTCTTGCCACTGTCTTTGCCAGCTTCGAAGAATCGCCACTTCTCGTCGAAGGCACGATCGGTCGAGTAGCGCTGCAGCTTGCCGATCTGAATCGGCGGCACCCCCATGTGGTTGTAGACGCAGTCACCGACACACAAGGTCTCGACGGGACAGACGCGCGCGCAACTCATCCCCAAGATGTTGGCATCGAAGATGGTTTTGGCAGAACCCTTGATGTTGTCGGTCGCGATCTTCCTGATGAACTGAGGGATGTCGATGTGCGTTGGGCATGCTTGGATGCAAGGCGCGTCCGCGCAATACAGACAACGATTGGCCTCGACCGTGGCTTGGTCGCGCGTGTACTCGCCTTTGAAATCTTCGAAGACTTTTTCGGAGCGGTCTTCATCCATCTTTTGCGACATCGCGTTCTCCTACCCGCTGACCTTGCCCCAGGGCAGTGCGGTGTCGTTGGCATCACGCAGTTGCCAAGCGCCGACCGTCATGGCTTCGAGGCGTTGGCGTAGGCAGTTCTTGCACGCGAAAGGCGCGCCGCCCTGAGTCGTGGTCGAGGCCACTGCGTCCACTTCGCGTTCGCACAGATCGCAGTGTGCCGACTGGGTCGTCGATGGGGTGACGGTCGCGTCTCGCACAGTGCCCCGCTTCGCGATGTGAACTTCGATGCTGCTCGTCATGTGCTGCCCTCGAGCCAGTGTAAAAAGAAAGGGCGGACCATAGGTCTAAGCCTGAAAACACGCCAGCTTGATCATTCTAACGCGACGCGTTGTACCGGCGGAAGGGTCGGCGCCTAAAGAGCGCTGCGACAAACGCCGCAGAAAACAGGACTCGCCACGCGCGAGCTTGGTTCGTTGGCATAGATCGAATCCGTGGGTGCTGCGTCCAAGGGCTCCATGTCGACACGTGTCCACGGAGCCCCATGAAAAATCTGACCTTCCTACCCATCCTCGTAGTGCTCGCGGGCTGTGGAGCCAGCACGAGCTATGTTCGCTCGGACACGACCACGCTCGGGCGAGTCGTCGTCTATCGAAACGGCGTCGCGTACTTCGAGCGAACGGCCAATGTAACCGGCGATCATCTGGACTTGAAAGTCCCGGCAGACAAGGTCGACGACTTTTTGAAGTCTCTCACCGTCGTTGACGCGCAAACAGGGCAGCCCGCACCGATCTCGTATCCAACGAGGCAAGCAACAGGCTCCGGCACGGGGCTCATCGACATGAAGATCGGCCTCAGCGGGCCGAACTCGCACCGACTGAAGCTCTCGTATGTGACCGAGGCGCCTTCGTGGAAGCCGAGCTATCGCGTCGTGCTTGGAGCCAATGGGAAGGTGAGCCTCGAAGCGTGGGCCATCGTCGACAACACGAGCGGTGAGGACTGGACCGACGTGAAGCTCGGCGTGGGCTCGAGTTCCGCGCTGTCGTTTCGGTACGACCTGCAGTCGATTCGACTGGTCGAGCGCGAGACGCTCCAGCAAAACGATCTGTTCGCTTATGCGCCACCCACTGGTGGAGCGACGATCGGCGGAGAGCGGAAGCTGGTCGCCGACCTCGATGACGCGACTGTCGCGAGCGTCGACAAAAAAATCAAAGGTGACTCGGTGGCCTTCATGGACGATCCGGTCTCGGCGGGCGCCTACGCCAACGGACAAGGTGCCTCCGCAAAGCCACGCACCGGCCACTCGGAAGCGCAGCAGCCGCCACGCGCAACCGCGTCTAATCCAGCGCTCGATCAACTGACGCGATCGGTGCGAAATGCGCAGAACCCCGTCGTCATCGAAGGCTTCGCGTCGTCCGCTGATGGCGACAAAGATGCCGCGAGTCTCGACCGCGCAAATCGGCTGCGCGACCAGCTCGTACGCAACGGCGTCGATCCCAGCAAGGTGATTGCGGTCGGACGCGGTGAGCAGATCGGTCGCCAGGGCGGTGCGCGCCTCGTCGAGGGACCCGCACCTGAGAAAACGCCGGCACCTCTAAATGGGAAGACCGCCCCCGATCCTTCCACTGCAGCGAACGGCGCAGCGCCCGACCCCATTGGTACGTCGCACTTCGAGTCTGGCAATGTCACCACAGTGGCGCGCGGAACCTCGGCGATGGTCTCCATCCTCCATGGCGACACGGACGGCGACGTCGTCTACCTCTACGATCCCGAGAGCTCACGAGGCAACGCGCAGTTCCCGTTCAAGAGCGTGAGACTGAAGAACCCAAGCGACAGCACGCTCGAGACTGGGCCTGTCACTGTGTTCGGCGATGGGAGATTCATCGGAGAAGGGATGACCGATCCGATTCCTGGTGCCTCCATCGCGTTCGTGCCGTTCGCGCTCGATCGGCAAATCGTGGTCGACCAAGACCCGACCGACAATGACGAGATCGCGCGCATCATCACTGTGCAGCGCGGCGTGTTCAGCGCAGAAGTGCAGCACAAACACCGAACGAAGTTCACATTGACCAATCGGCTCGGCGAGCGCGCGACCGTATACGTGCGCCACACAGTGCCCGCTGGTTACACACTCGGAAAGACCCCCGCGGGCGTCGGCGAAGAGAAGCTCGGCAACGCCAATCTCTTTCGTGTCGTGCTCGAGCCTCACGCCAAGACGGACATCACGATCGAAGAGGCGACTCCGGTGTATCGGTCGATCGACGTCCGCACGCCAGATGGCATCGAGCAGGTCCGCGTCTACCTCTCGCAGGCGGCCGCTGATGGTCCGCTCAAACCGCGTATCGATGATCTGCTGAAACTCAACAAGGACATGGCCGACATCGAGCAGCGCATCGGCACGCTGCACGACCAGATGGCAGAGTATCGCGTTCGCATGGACGAACTGCACAATCAACTGTTCACACTGAAGGCCGTGAAGACCGCGGGCCCGCTGATGCAGAGCCTCGAGAAGAAGATGACCGAGGTGAGCGACAAGCTCTCCAAGGCGACGATGGATGTCGTGGCCGAGCAAGAGAAGTTGATGATCTCGCGAGTCCACTTTCAAGACGGCGTCGCCGACCTGACGCTCGACAAAAAGCCCGCGAGCGCAGTCGCGTCGACGGACCCCGTGAAAAAATAGCGCCGTTACCCAAGTGGGAAGGGCTCGGTGAGCCGATCCTGCGAGCGGTGCGGGACGTCAACGTCTCATTCGTCGCGCGTCGCGCCGACGCAGAAGTCACCGCCAGGAACACGACGGCAAACTCCATAGTCGTGGCAGCCCTTGCTTGCCTTGCAATCGTCGTCGGATGCGGGCACGCAAGACCGCGACTCTGGATCGAGCGAGCAGTTGCCGCCGACGAAGCACATGCCCGAGGCTCGACACTTCGCGGCGTCGTCTGCAATGCACTTGGTGCCGTCGCGTGTGCACGCGCCGATGTTGTCGCAAGCCTGCGTGCACCAATCGGTCTGACTCGTTGTCGTGGCCACGCACACTTCATTGTCGAGCAACTGCACGCGATGCGAGATCCTGCCGTAGCTGCATAGGTTCGACGATGCGCACCCGTCGCTCTGGCGGCACCCGAGGTCAGTCACTTCGCACGCGCCCCATGCTGATGGCGAACAACGACCGCGCGTGCGGCAAGCAGTCGATGTCTGACAGTCGCGGGTTCGAAGCGCGACGCATTTGGGCGAGAACGAGGCCTCGAATGCGCACTTGCCCTCGGTCTTGCACTCGGTCGATGCCCGACAATCGCTGGCACTCACCACCGCGCAACCGCTGCCCGAAACGAGATCGCCACCGCATGCGCCGCGGACCGTGCAGTCCTCGGTGCCGTGGCAGTTCGCCGCTACCTTCGCGCACGCGCGGCATCCGCCCAGCACGAATGCGAGCACCAAGACTACGACGCCAATGCGTTTCATGGCTGCCTGACAACGGGTGACGGACGCTTCATTTTGCGAGGCGTCGAATCGCTCCGGCCGCGGTCGCCCAGTAAATACTCGTGGCATCGTGAGCGATCACGTTGGGTGAGGTCTCCGCGGCCAGGAGTTTGGGGCTGAGACAGTTTTTCTCGCAACGATAGATGCCGCCTTGAAGATTCCCGTCGGTCCAGTAAATGAAGTTGGCGTCGGCGACGAGGTCGGTGGCGCGCCCGGCCATCGAGGTGACTGTGGTCGGTGCACCTTGAGACGTGACTGAGTGGATTTCGTGGATGACTGGCGCACCGTAAAATGCGGTCTTCCCATCAACGACGAAGCCTGCCAAGTCGACTACTCCGCCCGGGTCGGCACTCATCGAGGAAACTCCGGAAACGAGAGCGCCTACTCCACCATTGCCTTGCGGCATGTCGGTCATGTACGTGCCGCTGTTGAGCCAAAACGCATTGCCGGCCGAGTCGGCCGCGATGCGCGTGGGGTTCGGTTGGTCAGGCGAAACCAGTCGCGCGAAGGGACCTCCCGACGTGGCGACCCATCCCACGAATCCTCCCGTCTGTTGGTTGTAGAGAGTCGGGACTGCGAAGACGATCCGCGCGTTCGCGGTATCGAGCGCGAGGTGCCTCACACTGGTTGTGCCGATCGTAGCGAGCGGCGCCGGAGTGCACGAAGGGAGTGAGCAATGGTAGATGGTCGCAGCGCAGGAGAAGTACAGGTCTGAGGGAGTCGCTGCGAGGCCAGCGCAGCCGAGCGTGCCCGCGTCGTAGAGGGTCACGCGGTTCGCGCCGTCGAGGCGTGCCGAGTAGACGCCGCCATTGCTCGCGCTTGCAGGAACGCGCGTCCAAATCAAACTGGTCGGCGTCGCAGTCAGGCGGGTGACGAACAATTCCCCAGTCAAAAGAGTGGACGGCTGACAGACCCCGCCCGTGCACAAGCCGCCAAGGCAGTCGTGTTTACAGGTGCCGCAGTTCTTTGCGTCCATTTGCAGGTCGACGCATGCGCCGCCACACTCGAGCGTCGTCGGCGGACAACTGCAGATCCCTTTGGTGCACAGCAACGAACCGAAACACTGATTCGTGGCGCAGCAACTCGCGTTGAGGTTGCCGCAGCTTGCGTCTGGAACATCGAGCCCAGCGTCGGTTTTGGGTTTGAGACCGTCCACCGAAGTGAGGACGCTGCAGGCCACGAACACGCAAGCCATAGGAAGCAGAAAAGCGAGGCGCATGAATCCAGCTTATCGCAATCCTCGAGCAAGCACGCTGCCGCCGCACGCACAACTCTTGAGCGTGTCGCGCGTGCGAGTCAGGGTACGTAGGTCGTTATGAGCGGTCCGAAAGCGCTGTCCACCGCTGCGGACGCGATGTTGTCCGCGCGATTGGTAACGACGACGAACGTCACGTTCTTTCCGGGGGCGAGCCATGCGGTCGCGAACCACATCGTGTTGCTGCCTGAGTGCGTGAGCGCCGTCCCATCACCGCCCGCCCATGGGCGTGTCGTCACAATCCAACCAGCGGCGTAGTCACCCGCTTTGGGAGGTGTTTGCAAACGCTTGATGGTGGTCGCCGAAACGATCGTCGGCTCGCCTCGCGCACCTGCAAGATGCACAGAGAGAAACTTGCCCCAATCGGCGAGCGCGCAGTGAACGGTGCCGGCGGGCCCAAGAGAGGGAGGATTGTCCCCCTGGGGTCCGGGTGAAACAGGTACGGGTGTGCTGCCGCTCATCGTGTGTCCCCATGGCTCGTCCACTTTTCCAGAAGTGCCGGGCGCTCCAAAACCGCACGAACTCATTTGAAGCGGCCCGAAGAGGTCCTTCTGCATGAGCGATTCCCAGGTCGCTCCGGTCGTTCGCTCGAGAGCGGCACCAGCGATCATGTAGCCGGCATTCGCATAGGCGTACGTGCCAGGAGCTTGCGCAACAGGTCGCGAAAGCAAGGACCGCACGGCCTTGAGGCGAGCACCTGGTGTCGCGCCATCGGCCCACATTTGCGACCAGATGTCTGCGGGCATGGTGCCTGGTGCGCCGCCTCGATGTTGAAGGAGCTGCTCGAGCGTGACGTTCGCGTAGCTCGGGTCGATCGTCTCGCCTGCGAAGAGCGAGGCGAGGGTGTCTTCGAAATGGATTTTACCTTGATCGATATAGAGGCCGATGAGTGTCGCGGTCATCGCCTTGGTGTCCGAGCCCAGATGCCACTGGTCTGCGATCGTCGCAAGCGTGGGGTCGCCCTGCTTGCGAACACCGGACACTCCGATCGCGATGAGCTTGTTGCCACGAAAGACGGCAGCCGCGAGCGCGGGCAGACCGTTTGACTGGACAATGGGATCGAGCGTGCTGGAGATGTCATCAGGTGGCGGTCCTGCGTCCACCGGAGAGGTGTCGGCACGAGCGACGTCTGCAATGGACGCGTCGACACCAGGACTCGTGACGACCGTTGAAGGGGAGCATCCAATGGCTGCGGCCAAACCGAGAACCCGAAAGCGCATCGCGGCAGCCTGATACCGCGCTTGCCTTGGGTCAACCGCCGCGTTTGTCGCCCACAGATCTTGCGGCCCTCCCCCACGACCGAGCTGACGGCGTGCGGGTCACTTGCAGTTGCCACTCACGCAACTCGTGTTGCCTGGGCATTGGGCATCGTGGTGGCAACCGGGAACACACGCGCTCTGCACGCAAATGAGACCGGCGCCGTCGCTGCCTGGATTGCAGTCGCCGTCAGTTGCGCACTTCGAAACCGCGACACCCGCGTCTTTCGACTGCGGTGGAGGAGGCGCATTTCCACAGAGCCCAAGCGGTGTGGCGCTGCTCACCTGAGTCACGTGAACACGCGCGCGATCACTCCAGCCCAAATCTGCAGACCCGAACAGTGCCTTACCGACGAGCGGCGATGCGTCGAGGATGGGTTTGCCCGCAGCAGTCTCCACGCATTGATCGGGTCCGTAGTCGGCTGCTTGGACGACGACGCACTTGCCGTTCGCCTCGACGCGAAGGTGCGCGCCACAACCGAAGCGCTGCTTGGACGCGGCGTAGTACCAGCTCCCCGATTGACTCGCGCCGCCGCACGCCAGAGGTTGCGGCTCGCTCGGTCCGCCAAAGGTTGTCAGATAGTAGACACCATCGCTCGGGATGGATTTCGACGCCACGCCGTGACAGCCATGCAGCGCTTCGGTCTGCGAGTCGTCGGAAGTTGGCGCCGCGCTGCACGCGATGAGCAGAGACACGCAAGCAAGTGAGGCGAGGATGGGCTTGTGTACGCCGCCACGCTTCGCAAGCGCCATGCCGACTGCCAACGCTCAAAACAAGCCAAAACCAGGTGCCACATGGATCGCGTGCGGCCGCGAGGCGGTCTGCGCTTTGCCCACCCTCGCGGTAAACCGCGCCAGCAAGACGTGTATGTTCGGTTTCTGGGAGGTGTCGCATGCGTGTACTTGCCTTGACGCTCGCTTGTGGATTGGTCGCTTGCGGAATGGTCGCTGCCTGCGGTGGAGACGACTCCACGACGATCGATCTGCCGAAGCCAGACTCCAGCTTCGTGGACGCGCCGAGCGGAGACGGTGGCGTCGATGCGCAAGACGACACATCCGACGCGTTCGTGCCCGACACCAACTGTCCGAGCAAGTGTTCGCCGACCACCGATTCGGTGCTCGACTGCAACGATCAAGTTCTCACCAAGTGTGCTCCCACAGAGGCATGCGATCTGGTGCAAGCGAAGTGCGTCAACGCGTGTGTCGCACAGACCAACAACCGTCAGTCGCTGGGCTGCGAGTTTTATCCGGTGAACCTCGAGGTCTTTGGAAACCTCGGCACGTGCCACGCAGTCGTGGTCGCCAATGCGTGGAAAGCTCCCGCCACACTCAAGGTCGAACAAGGCGGAAACGTGCTGCCGATCGTCAACTTCGCGCGCATCCCTTCAGGCACGGGACCCAGCATCAAATACAATCCGTATGATCCGAAGGTCGGTCTCGCAGCGGGCGAAGTGGCGTTGTTGTTCTTGGGTGGAGACAAGTGTCCCGTGCCGTCAGCGACCTCGGGGGTGACCGCGATGGTCGTGGGCACGACGATCGGAAAGTCGTTCAAGGTCACGAGCGACGTCCCTGTCGCGGCTTATCAAATCAATCCGTACGGTGGGGGCGCTGCGGCTGTCACTGGCGCGTCGCTCCTTTTGCCAGCGACAGCATGGGGCACGAACTACATCGTGAACACTGCTTCGCCGCAAACTGTGTCGCCACCAGCGTTCGATGTCGTCGCCTCCGTGGACAACACGCAAATCAAAATCCTTCCTACGGTCAATGTCACGGGTGGCGCGGATGGCGGCATCCCCGCGAGCGACGCTGGCACTCAACTCATCATCAACCTCAACGCGGGCGAGGTCGCGCAGCTGTCACAGAAGCTCGACCTGCTTGGGAGTGTGATCGAGTCGAACAAACCAGTGGGCGTGTTCTCGAGCTCAGCGTGCATGAACGCGCCTGTGAACGCCGTGTATTGCGATCACGGCGAGCAGATGCTCCTCCCGATTGGATCACTCGGCAGCGAATACACCGCCGTGTCGTACCGCTCACGCACCGGCGAGCCTTGGCTGTGGCGCGTCATCGGTGTCGTCGACGGCACGCAGCTCACTTACTCACCAACAGAGAGCACGGCGCCCACGAAGCTCGACAAGGGACAATCGATCGACTTCGAGTCGACCGATGAGTTTCTGGTCAGCAGCCAAGACTCCATGCACCCATTCGAACTGTTCGCGTACATGAGCGGTGGCGAGTGGAGCAAGATGGTCAAAAAGGGTGGCTATGGTGACCCCGACCATGTCGTGATGACGTCGCCCAGTCAGTTCCAACGCAACTATGTGTTCTTCACAGATCCGACCTTCCCAGAGACCAATGTCGTCGTCGTGCGCGCCAAGAACGGCAACGCGTTCGAGGACGTCACGCTCGATTGCGCCGGTGTTCTCACTGGCTGGAAGCCCGTCGGCAACTACGAATTCACACGCATCGACCTGCAAACCGGCGACTTCAAGAATGTCGGCAACTGCTCGAATGGGCGTCACGCGATCGACAGCAAAGGCCCGTTCGGAATTTCGGTGTGGGGGTGGGGAACGCCACTAACAGGCACGTTCACGGCGTACGTCTCTTATGGCTATCCAGGCGGCACGAACGTGTTGTCGGTGAACAAGGTCGTCGTGCCGGCCAAATGACATGAGTGGTCTGATGCGATGGCTCTCATCGGTTGAAGCCGAGACCTACCTCACGCGGTTTCGAGATGACTTCGCGCGTCGCGGAAAACGCATGGGCATGGACGCCGATCGCGGAGTCTTGACGTACGGTCACGCCGGCAGCGGCGCTGGGCTCTTTCCGGGCAGGCGGTGCGATTTCGCGGAGCTCGCCGATCACCGCGGCTCTGTCTTCGTCGATGGCGATCTCATCGTCGATGCGTGGGTCGAGAACGTGGGCGGCCTCGTGTTCGTTGCGGGAAATTTGATCACACACAGCCTGCACAACAGCGGATATCTCATCGTCGCCGGTGATCTTTGCACGACGCGATTGTTCGGCGAAGACGAGCGCTACGGGACGCTCGTGTTCGGAGACGCAGTCGTGGGGAGCGCGGTCTTGTCAGGCAATCATCACTTCGACGTGTGGGGCGATTGTCGAATCGACGAAGTGGTCTGCGACGAGACCGACGGAAAAGACGCCATGCGCGCGCGCCTCGAAGCGTGGGGAGTCGGCGAGGACGTGCGTGTTGGACTCCGAACATGGGGCGCAGAGCAAGGACGATTGTCTGACGAACTGGCCAATCGCCGATGGTCACCGAAGCCTCCGCTTCCGCCCGTGATCGCAACGCTCCCGATGACTCCGGCTCGATCAGTGGTCTTGGTGGAACTCGAACGCTGGATCGAAACCTGCGGACTACCCCAACGCAAACAGGCCGCCCTCCTTCGACGAGACTGGCTCGCGCGCATTGGGGCAGACGAGCGCGCGGAGGCCAAGCGCCTCATCAAGCGCGCCATCAACTCGAAGAAGCTGGCGAGCGAACGTGACGAACTCCTCGCTGCGCTCGACGCTCAAGTCACAGACAGAGTTTGAACGTCGCTCCAGGCGCGGGAGTCGTGCAGGCCCCGGTCGAACACGTGTGCGCCCCGTCGCAAAGCGGCGCGCACGCCGACATGCCCGAGTCGCCGACTTCCTAACACGAGGCACCAGGTGAGCACGAGTTGCCACCCGCGCATGGTTGGCCCACGGCGGTCGACCCATGACGCCGCAGGTGAGGTTGTAGTGATTGTTGATGTCGAGGTAGTTGACGCAACCGTCGCCCGAAGCGCACGCCGTCGTCCATGGGTCGCAGGACCGCGCGCAGACGCCGGCTTGCGTGATGGGAAACGCGCCGCGAACAACAACCAGGAGGGGATGCTTACCACATGTGATTGCGATCAATCGTTTGAGCCACGGATCGCAATCACATGCCTTCGCTGCGGTTACTTCGCGATGCGATCCAAGAGCTGAGCGAGAGTGATCTTGCCTTTGATGTCTTTGTGACCCGGCTCGAACTCGAGCAGCCCCTTGGCGATGCCAGCATTCATCTCGACAAACAGCGCCGCGAGGTCTGGCGTCAGACCCGCGCCGGTGAGCGCGCCAACGCGGCCTTGCTCCGGCACCAGCACGACATTCACAGGTTTGCCGAAGATGCGCGTGAGCTCCTTGGCTACGTCCTCGTTCGAGTACTTGGTTGGACCTTGGAGGTTGATCGTCCCCTTGTGGCCTTCGAGGAGTGCCTGCGCTGCGACCTTGCCGATGTCTTCCGTGGCGACCATGGCAATGCCACCTTCGAACATGGCGTAGAGGGCGCCTGTGGCCTTTGCCGTAGCGAGACTCGAGCCGAAGTTCTCCATGAAGTAAGCAGCGCGGATGAAGGTGTGCGACACCCCAGTCTCTGCGATCTTCTGCTCGGCGTAGTGCACGCTCTTGATCGGACCCGTCCCGTCTGCGTGCTGCGCGCCGACGGACGACAACAAGACCACATGCTTGACGCCGCTCGCCTTGATCGCCTTGGCGAAGCCATCGGTCATCTTGCGTTTGTCAGCGACATTGGTGTTCGTTCGGTAGTCGGGTGGCAACAAAAGGTAGGCCCCGGTCGCGCCGGTCAGCGCCTTGGTCAGGCTGGCCTCGTCACTCAGGTCGACCACGGCCACTTCGGCGCCTTTGGCTTTCCAAGACTCGCCTTTGGCTGCATCGCGCACGATCACGCGAACTGGCTTGTGCGCGGCCAGAAGTGTTTCTGCGGCAACTTTCCCCGTATTTCCAGAGACTCCAGCGATGACGTACATGGCTTCTTCCTTTTGCATGGCGGGCTTGTTTGCTCCCGACGAACACCAGCATGCGTCCAAGGCGCTCATTTGTCGCATTGATGCTGTACATTGAGCCCATGCACACGGTGCATCTTGGTGCGGTCGACTTGAACCTGCTCGTGGCGCTGGACGCATTGCTTCGTGAGTCGCAGGTCACCCGCGCTGCCAACCGAGTCGGGCTGACGCAATCGGCGATGAGCCACGCGCTCGCACGCTTGCGAGATCTGTTCGACGACGAGCTGCTCGTGCGCACCCCACGCGGGATGGTGCTCACGGAACGCGCTGCGGCGTTGGCCCTGCCCGTTCGCGAGGCGGTGCGGCAGGTGACCGCTGTGCTCGCTCCGCCCAAGCCGTTCGACCCGAGGACGCTCCGGCGGACATTCAACATCGGCACTGCAGACTACGGAGCGATCGTGCTGTTGCCGCCACTGCTCGCCAAGCTGCGCACCATGGCTCCTCACTTGGTGCTGCGTCTGCGGCCGCCGACGTTCGAGCCCGAGGCCGACCTCGAACGCGGCGAACTCGACCTCGTCATCGCCGCGCATCCACCGGCTCTGCCTCCACGGCTCATTGGGGCTAGGCTTTGGCGCGATCGCTTCGTTTGTGTCGTGCGCAAGGATCATCCGCGCGTGGGCAAGCGCATGACACTCGCGCGCTTCATCGAGCTCGAACACGCACAGATCGCAGTCCGCGGTCAGCCCGGCGGCCCCGTAGACGACGCGCTCGCCAAGCTTGGAGTTTCGCGCACGGTCGTTTTGTATCTCGCACACTTTCTCGTCGCTCCAAGAGTGATTGCAGAGAGCGACTTGGTGCTGGTGTTGGCCGAACGCATCGCCAAACAATTTGCGCCGCACCTCGGACTCCGCGTGCTGCCCGTCCCGGTGGACGTCAGTGGCTTCGAGATTTGGCAGCTATGGCATGGCCGGCAACAAGCCGATCGCGCACACGCTTGGCTTCGCGGAGTCATCTCCGAGGTGGCGCGCCAAGCCGCACGCGACACTTGAGTCGTTCATGTGGATTCGACAATCCCGAGTTGCAGCATTCGCGCGAGTCGTTGACTCTTCAAGCGCTCCACTTCGTTCAACACGGTTGGGAGGACGGAAGCCTCGTCAATCGTGCGCTCCCCCTCCTTGAGCCTAAAGGGTTGTTTGGAGATCAAATCGGATATCCACGATCGCCAATCGGCTGGATCGACCTCCGTCAGCAGACGGAGCGCAAGGACCTGCAACAGCGGAATGGAGATTCCCGTGCCGAGCACTTCGGACACCAGCACCACAGGCGTTTCGCTCGACAGTCGTTGCGCGAGCACCATGCGGTTGTAAGGAGAAGCGACGCGCAGAGTCCCTCGTGTGTCGGAACGACGCACAGGCGCTCCGCGTAGCATCGGTACGAGCTGTCCCGCGAGCGTCAAGCGCACGACCGCGTCACGGATGCGTGAGACGTCGACGTCCAAGAGTTCGGGCCGCTGCGCGAGCTCGCTCACCGTGCAACAACCCTCGGTCAGCGCAGGAAAGAGCACATCGAAGATGGCGCCCGTGAACTGCAAAGTATGATGAGGCAAACGCACCTCGCGGCGCAGCGGTGTCTCACCCACGCCGAACGGGGTGCCATCGAAGTACGCTTCCGTGACGAGGTCCGATCTCGGAGCGTTGCCTTTGATGTACACGTCGCAGCGGAAGAACTCGTTCAGCGCGTAGTCCTTGAGTGTCTCGAACGCGAAACGATCCGTGACGTCCTCGAGCACAGCGCTGATCGACGCGGGCACCGACAGATCCCGGTAGTTGAGGTGCAGCGGCATCTGACCCACGAAGTGAAGGTCAGCTGTGGCCATCTCGCGCGCGACGTCTGCAAAGTACATCGGCACCCAGTGCGAGTGCAGATACTCGTGAACGACATACGCCAAACCCATTTGCTCCATCGTCGCGAGCATCGCGCGCGCTGCGGGGTTTCCCACGAAGTAGAGCGCGTCACCGCTAGACAAGCGCTTCGCAAGCTCGACCCCATGGCGCGCGCGTTCGAGCGTGTCGCCCGATGCAGTCGCAGCGCGTTCGACGATGAGCCTCCGCAACGGCTCCACGGCGGCCCAGCCAGGCAGCGCGTTGTAGCTCGCGTACAAGAGTCCGCCGGGCTTCAGCTTCGCAGTCGCAAAGTCGATGAGTGCTTTTCGTTTGTGCGCGCCGACCCAACTCAGAACGCCGTGCGCGCCGATGTAGTCGAACTTGGGCAGATCGTGGCGCGCGAGATCTTCGAAGTCGCACTCCAAGAAGCGGATGTTGGTCAGCGCGCCCGCGGCGATCAGTCGATTCGCGGACGCGACGTGGTCGGGGTTGATGTCGACACCGACGAATCGTGCCTGAGGACACGCCGCAGCGAGCGTGGCGGTCGTGAACCCATGTCCTGCCCCGAGTTCGAGATAGTCGAAGTCGCGTGACGGCGGCGGCGCAAACCCGTTGAGCGCTGCGACCAATCGCAAGCGCGACGGCGCGAGATCTGGCACGAAGGTGCGATCGTAGGGGACATCCAGGACGTATTCGTCGCTCTGGGCCATGTCCTCTTATAGCGCTACTTCGCCGCTAGCTTTTTGCGGATCTGATAGTGATGCCGCCAGCCGGTGTCGCGCCGCGATCGTGGTAGGCTCAAAGAGATGTCGGGGGCTGAAGTCGCGACGCGCGGACGGATCGTGGGGCGATATGCGCTCTACGACGAGCTTGCTGCAGGAGGGATGGCCACGGTTCACATCGGTCGGCTCATCGGCGAGGTCGGCTTCACGCGCTCGGTCGCCATCAAGCGACTTCACCCGCAGTTTGCCCACGACCCAGACTTCGTGTCGATGTTCCTCGAAGAGGCGCGCATCGCAGCACGCATTCGTCACCCGAATGTCGTTCCGGTGCTCGATGTCGTGTCCGTGAACGACGAATTATTTCTCGTCATGGAATACGTCCAGGGAGAGACCCTCACTCGCCTCACGCGCGTGAGCCGCGACCGCAACCGCATCGTCCCTATTTCGATCACGCTCGCGATCGCTTTGGACATGCTTGCGGGTCTTCATGCCGCTCACATTGCCAAGGACGAAAACGGTCGACCGCTCGGCATCGTCCACCGCGACATCTCTCCTCACAACGTGATGGTGGGCCGCGACGGTGCCACGCGCGTGCTCGACTTCGGCATCGCGAAGGCAGCGTCGAGCGCGCAGGCGACGCAAGAGGGCATCGTCAAGGGGAAGTTCGCGTACATGTCTCCAGAGCAGCTCTCGTCTGCGCCCGTGGACC
Source organism: Myxococcales bacterium (assembly GCA_043785265.1). Taxonomy (GTDB): domain Bacteria; phylum Myxococcota_A; class Polyangia; order Polyangiales; family Polyangiaceae; genus JANYHY01. The sequence goes on from JAYVXK010000116.1 coordinate 16,677, forward strand.
GACGCGCGGACATCTTCGCTGCTTCGATCGTGATCTGGGAGATGCTCACGGGTCGCCGCTTGTTCCAGGGGACCGACACGGCAGCTCTCGTGGGTCAAGTGCTGCATGGGAAGATCCTTCCACCGGGGATGGTCGCTGCTGGTCTTCCACCTGCGCTCGACGCGTTGCTGCTCCGTGGACTCGACCGCGACGTCGAAACGCGCTTCGGATCGGCGCTCGAGATGGCGTCCGCGATCGAGGCCCTTGGGGTCCCCATCGCGCGGCCCAACGAGGTGGGCAAGTGGGTCGACCGAATCGCAGGCGACGCGCTCAAACGACGGGCGCGACGCATCGAGGAGATCGAGAGCACCGGATCGTTCTCGGTCCCACTTAGTCCGCTCAGCGCTCCGCTCGTGGACGAGTCGACAGGCTCGCGCTCGCACTCGGGGACACGTCCAGTCACACCCGAGCAGATCGCCCCTGCGAACAATCCGCTGGCGATCCAGATTGATTTCGAGCCGGAGCCAGCGCCGATCCCGCAAGCGCTGCCGCCGGCGCCACCGCGCTCGCGTGTGGGCTTCGTGCTGTTGATGGTTTTTGCGTGTGCGATGGCCGCAGCTGCAGTGTTCGTCGCGTATGCGGGTGGAGTGACGCCAGCACGAGCGAAGATCAGCGCTCTGCTCGCTCCTGTCGTGACCGCCCCTGTCGTCATCGCGTCCGCAACTCCACCTTCCACGGGGAGCACCCCTCTCGTGCTCGCAGTGTCGTCTCCGAGCGCAGTCGCATCGGCCGCGCCGCTCCCCTCGAGCAATCAGCCCACAGCGACTCTCGATCTGTCCACGGCGAGTTCGTCCACGCTTCACTCTCGCACGAGACCTGGACATGTTCGGAGCCCAGCAGCGAGCGCGCCGATCGTCGCGACGACCACGCCAACTGCAGCTCCAACGACACCTGCTGCTGCACCTCAGACGGACCGACCGTCCCAAGCGCAAGTCCAGATCGCGCTGAAGGCACTCATGCCGAGTGTTCGAGCTTGCGTGGCCTCTGATGACGAGGCATCGCGGGCGTTGGTCACCTTCCAGTCCAACGGAACTGTGAGGAGTGTGAGCGTCAGTGGATTCGCCGCGGGCAAGCCGCAAGAGGCTTGTATCAAGGGCGTCTTGATGCGCGCAAAGGTGGACCCCTTCTCCGACGCGACGTACGCGCTACCGATGACCGTGCAGCCCTGACGCTTGACGCGCACGGACGATGGTGATGCGCTTGCTCGATGAGTCTCGCGCCGTGCGCGACGTGCGCACGACACGTCAAGCGATCAGAATCGACTTGCCCGTATTGTGGCTCCATCGCGATGCGCGGCGAGCGACGAGCGTCTCCTACCCAACGCGGGCGAAGACTCACCGCGATGATGGCCAGTGCTGTGGTGGGTGTGGCATGCGGCGGACAGGTTGAGCCCCCGGCAGACGCGGGGATCAAAGATACGAGCGCGCAGCAAGACACAAGCATCAACGACGACGGCGACATCTTTCGGACGTTCGACGCGACGCCTCCACCGCCTCCACCAACCGACGCGCACACCGATGTCACCATCGTTCCGCCGTACGGCAACTCACCGCCTCCCGACGAATAGACGCGAGATACTCGTGACCTCTCGCATTTGGGCCACCCCTGGCTGAAGCCAGGGGCAGGCGAAGAACGGAATGGGTCGAACAAAGTCCGCCTTCGCGGACTCCCGATTCACAGCACACCGAGATCGTGCACCCATTCGGGAGTCCGCCCTCGGCGGACTTTGATTGAGTTCGATCTCGCTCTCCAGCCTGCCCCCGGCTTTAAAGCCGGGGTGGCCCAAGCCAACTCGGCAATTGCATCATGGGAAGGTCGCCTCAGTTGGGCGTGGGCGGGATCACGACTGTGTTGATCGGCTGCACGCTCGCACCGGCTGGATATGCGTAGCTCACGGCTTGTGAGCTGAGAGTGCTGTTCGAGAGAGCCGAGCCCCAACCCCATACGGTCAACGCGAACGGCACGTCGCTCTTGGCCTCGTGTCGACCGTTGTCGCAGTTGCCGACTTTGGCGAAGTTGCCTGTCACGAGATCGGCGCGCACCCATTCGTAAACACCACCCGTGCCGATCGGCGCCCAACCAGTGAGAGTGCCTTTGCAGTCCAGGTTCACGTCGTGAAACGCGTTGTCCTTACCCTTCTGCCGCACGAACAAGAGTTCGGTCTCTGGGTAAGTCGGGTCGGTAAAGAAGATGTAGTTCGCAAGGTATTGCGCCGGCGGCACCACATTGACGAACTCTGGATCGCCCGCGCAGCTGAGCGGATCACTGCTCCAGTTCGGGTTCTTCGTGCAGCCAGTCATGTGTGCGCCGAAGAAGAAGGGATGTTGTGGGTCTTGGCTTTTGACCACGTACGGACCGGCGGCGTCGTATTCGATGACTTGTCCACGTTTGAGCGTGGTGGGAGCGCCGGACTGCGGCGGGTCATACGTGAGCGTCGTTCCGTCGACCGCGCCCACGAAGCGCCACGGCGGCTTCTCTTCTGGAGCGGTGGGGTAGCGATTTCGGTAGCGCAGAGCGGCGTATTCGAAACCGAGCGCCTTCACGGGTGGAATTTGTTGGTGCATGCCGTCGCACGCAGCAGCCTCGATGTTGGTGCAACCGTGACCGCCCCAGCTTCCAATGACTTTATTGGATTTCAAAATGCTGCCCGAGAGATCGGCGGGTTGCTGGAGTCGAATGGTCTGACCCTTGTTCATCGAGTAGGTGTGCGGCGTGTTCTGCGCGACGGCCGCGACACTTCCACCGCCCGCGATGGCCGCAGTCGGGACGATGGTCACTTGCGTGTTGTCCTCAGCGGCCACGAACGCGATCCACGGACTGCCGAAACCAGGCTCGCTCCACGCGGAGGTCGTGACGTAGTTGTCGTCCCACGCGGAAGTTGGCAAGAGCAAAGTCGCGCCCGTGACTGCGCTCGCTCCACCGCCATATGGGAAGATCGTGGAGGCCACGACAGGCGCGTCGGTCGTGATGTGGAAGGTATCGCCGATGGCAGTCCCAGGCACACTCGCGCCGCCCTTGAGACCCACGTTGCCTGGGCATGTGGAGTTGTCATCAGAGAGAAAGAAGATCGCGACGCCGCCCGTGGGAATCGTGTTGTTGACGAGCGCCGTGTACTTGATGCCAATGCCGGTGCCCTGAGGTGAATAGCCGATGTTGTTGAACGCCTGCGCGCCGCGGTTGATGCTCACCTTGACGGGCGATCCCCATGTGTTCGACACGAACGCGGCGAAGCATGTTTGCCCGACGAAGTCCGTGGCAGGCACTGCATAATAGTCACATCCGACGCTGCTCTTGTTGGCTTGCGCTGCGTCGCACGCGGGTACGCACGCACCTGCCGCGCACCCTTGGCTGGGCGGACACGTCGTGACCACGTTGTCGTTGCAGTCCAAGATGCTGTGCAGATCACCAGAGCACTTGCCGCAGTTGCCGCCAGCGTCTTTGTTCGCGCCTGTGTCGCCGAACGGATTGATGTCTCCGTCGCCCGGTGGCTGGCCGCCGTCGCCCACACCGCCATCGTCGTCGACAAACTGGTTGGACTTGTCGTTCGCGCACGAGGCGGACGAAAACGCGAGCGGGCTCAGTACAAGGCAAGCAACGAGAATCAAGACAGGGCGCATGGAAGCACCTCCGACGCATCAGGCTAGCAGAGGTTCGGCTCGCGGCCGCTGCGCACGTTGTCTCAACTTCGAGAGAGGATCTCTTCGTGCATTTGGTCGACGGGCTTCAAGTTTCACGCGCCGCGCGCGACGACATTCACGAGACACCCGATCGTCCCGTGCTGTGAATAGATAGAACGAACGGACACCGGCACGACACGAAAGCCGAGTCGCTCGTAGACGACACGCGCGGCTTCATCGAGCTGGGGCACGTCGAAGCGCGGGACCCATGCCGTGCGCACGCCGTCGCGCGTCTCGTAGATGCCGTTCGTGTACGCGAAGTAGGTTTTGTCGTCGAAAGGAACCGTTGGGATCCGAATGACGCGAAAACCAGCGTTCGCGAGATCCGTCGCTGCGTGATCGAAGCGTGCGGTGACTTCGGGCGAGAAGTCAGCGCGCAACGGAGCGCCCGTCTCGGGACTCACGTCGTTGGGCATGTAGTCACGTCCGACGATGCGCGCCCCCGCTTCTGGATCGCCAACGAGCACTGTGTTGTCGCCGACTGGCGCCATGTACATCGACATGTGGTGGCGCGGGACATCTCCCACGGCGCTGCCAAGCATCACCACATCGCGTCCCAGCACTGACGCGAGCTTGTCGCGCAGCTCGACGGGCGAGCGGAAACCCCGTCCCCGATTGCGCGCGAAGAGGTTCACATCGAAGAGCACCCGCCCCGCGGCAATGGCGAAATCACCAGCGTCGAACGCGATGGGTAGTGTGCGAACCGTGAAGCTCTCAGGCAGTGCTTCTGCGATCGATGGGATGATCTTCCAATCGCCAGGGCGCGAGACTTCACCATTGCGTGGACGAGGCGGAATCAACAGCTCTTGGCGTGACTCGCCGTTCGCTGGCGAGAGCACGAGCGCGCGATCCTTCGACCAGATGCCAAGCGCGACATCGATCTCCACGACACGCGCGCGCGTCATGACGGAGCTCGCGTCGATGCGCGCGAGGAAGGCGTCGAGCTCGGCGCGACCCCCTCGGCGAACGACAAACACGATGCGTGTCGAGGCAGGCGACGTGCGTAGAAAGTCGCGATATGCAGGCGCGAACAGAGCTTCTTGCTCAGGGATGTAGTGCATCACGATCTCACGAAGCGGCCCGACGTCGTCCGCGACCAACCGACCTTCCATCGACGACAGTGTTACAGGCTTCGCTTCGCCATGACGTGCACGCGCGCCGATGATGACGAGGCCGACGATCAACCCAACCAACACTCCGAGCAACGCATGCCGCCGAACGATCACAGGCCCTCGAAGTCGACAGCGCCAGCATCGACGCGGGCACGCAAGGGCATGACCATGGGGTATCCCATCGGTCGCATCGCAAGCGTAGCTGGGTCGGGCTTCTCGGCAGTGTCTCCTGGGCCGAGTGGCTTCAGGTATTGGACTTCGAAGACCATGTACGTTTGCTGAAACACAGGATCGCGATAACGCCCCTTCTCGATCGCATCGGCTCGTCGAGACGCGATGCTCGACGCGCGCCGCTGATTGTCGCTGATCTGAGCCGCGACCGAGGTCGGCAAGCGAAGACCGAGCGATCGTTTCTCGTGCGCCGCAAGCGAGACAGTCACACTGCGAAGCAAGACTGCAAATGGCGGCGGGTTGACGCGCGCTCCCTCCATCGTCTCGGTGCGCAACACTCGTTCGTCGACCTGACAGTGCGCGGGTTGTCCACTCTTGTTTTCCAACGTGCGCAGGAGGACCCAGCCTTCGGCATCGGCGACCAGGTCTCCCTTGATGACGATGTCGCCGAATTTCGCTCCGCCCTCGTCCCACTCGCCTTGCCGATCATATTCGGGGATCACCTCTGCCAATGTCTCGCGCGGCCAGAGTGCTTCGAGCGTCAAAGAGGCAGAGACAAGCGCAAAGGCGATGACCGTAGCGAGCGAGCGGGTGTGCATTTGCTCGTTCGTCGCTCGGCGCCTGGGAAGTGTGACGGACTTTCAGCGAACCTGGTAACCGCTAACTTCCCGCGCTCATGGGAAGGTAGTCAGCGCCTGCGACGCACTCGGAGAATCGAGAGAAGGGCAACTCCACAAAACAATGCCAGCGAGCTTGTTGTCCCGGAGCCCGCCCCGCTACATCCACAGCCTCCGCCCGAGTCGACTGCGCTCGGCGATCCGCCGTCATTGCCGCCATTTGGACCCGCATCTTTGCTCGAAACGCCTCCGTCTGGATCCTGTGCGGTCGCGCCGAGATCGTAGTCGCAGAGCGTGTTCGCGCCCGTCCCATCCTTCGCGAGCAAGTGTCCCCCGAGAGCGCCAGTCTTCCCAAAGGAGAGTGTGTACTTCCCTTGACTCGAATCGATCACGAGTGTCGCTTTGGCCGCATCTTCGGTGACTGTGCTGGTGGGTGCCGCGGCACTCGTCGCGAGCACATGAAGGAAGTAGTCGCGCTTCTGCCCAGTCTTGGGCACCACCTCGATGCGCGTCCCAAACGACTCGACTCCAGTTTGTGAAGGCGGGTGCGGTTTGCCATCGACGGTAAAGTTGGTGATCGTGTTTGCAGTGGACTGGGAAGGTAAGAGCGTCTTGGCAAACAGCTTATTGGCACCACTCGTGAGTGTGTAGTCAGCGCCCGTCACTACAGGATTGGCTGGGGTCGAGAGCAAGAACCGTTTTTCATACGTCGCGTCTGTGGCCTCGATGCGATCGAACACGACCACGATGTCCGGCGGCAAGAACACGAACTGCCGCGCGACCTCGCTCACTTTGGGCGTGTTGCCGTTCATGGGACTCTGCGCCGACGAGTAGGCCGCTGTTGCATCGCAAGCCACGTACGAGTGGCATTTTGCGACTTCGAAGGTCTTGAGGTTCGCCGTATCGACATAAGGCGGCGCTGTTTTGTATTTCAAATACGTCGTCAAGTCTGGAGACGGAAACGAACTCCCATTCTTGTCTCGACGAAGCGGACGCTGGCCGCCGCTGTTCACGTTCTTGGTGAGATCCCCCGTGTTCGATGCGTTGGGAAAGAGCTCTCCAGGTTGGTAGACGCCAATCGTGTTCGCGTGCACGGATTGCTGCGAATAATAATTGTCCCAATGGTCAGTCCCAAAGTTGTCGTAGTAGCCCGACGATCCCGTGAGCTCGGTGCCTTTGAAAATTTGAAACGAGCCCGCCTCGATGTGCTGATGCGATCCGAAGTAATCACCGCACGACACATAAACGAACGTGTCGTTCTTTCCCCAGCCTGAGCGCAGCACGGCAATGTCAGCCGCTCCCCTTCCCATCCATCCCGAGGTGGGAAGGGTCGTTCGCGGAGTGGCGGTCGCGTCCTTCGAGGCGTCATAAAAGAGAGCCGACAAGTAGAAGTCCGCCCCCGAATAATCGTAATACGCAGGCACATTGTCTCGAATCTCCATCGAGAGCGCCTGACCGAGACTCGAGCCCGTTCCCTGCGTGAGCATGTCGACGAGCGGCCTCGTGAACAACTGCGCCGACTGCTTGTTGTCGGAAGTGTCTCCGAAATAGGCAAATGTGTAATCGGGCCGCAAAAGATACGCGTGCATCGTGAGGTATCCCGCGAGCACATCGTTTGCGTTTGTTTTGGCCCACGCGAACACGTCTTCATCGGTGGCGATCGACCACGCCTCTGCATACCAGGCGAGCGTGCCGATGGTGGGTTGAACGTAGGTCATCCCCTCGTGCCAAAAGTCGCCCTCGTACGCGAGCGCTGGGAAGATGATTTTCTTCCACTGGTCATCCGCCAATTTCAAGTACGTGATGGCCTTGGCGTCTTGCGAAGTGCCCTTGAGCGACAGACCCGCGAGCGCCACCGCCGACCAGACGTTGTTCATGTCGTCATGCCAGACGTCGAGCCCGTACCCTCCCATTCCACCCGTCATCCAATCGGCGATGGCGGTCATCTTCGTCTCGATCCAAGCCTTCTGCGTCGAGTCAAGAACGGGATCGCACCAATCGCGCACGACGGCCAGCTGCGGCATGGTGCGCCCGCTATTGGAGATGAAACCATGCGCATCGGGTTGGCCAGGCGCGTCTTGCGCGACTGTTTGGAGAGTCGCATACGCTTTGGTGCACCGGGCCGCGTCTCCGTTGACGAGATAACCCGCCGCGTCGTTGATGGCAGGATACGAGCCTCCGCCCGCATTCAGGCTCTGGCCGCAGCGCTTTTGATAATTGGCGTCTGTGGTGCATCGTTGCTTGATCGTGGCGACGGACGTCCCCCGGCCCGATCCATTCGAGACGAACATCCGCGGCCGATCCGTACGGACATTCGCGGCGAACGCAGAACCCGAGAGGCAAAACGCAAAGAGTCCAACGGCAAGAACATGAGTTCGCATGCGGTAAGCCTACGGTGAACAGGAGCGAACGGGAAACCAGACCG
>JAYVXK010000117.1:0-8513 GCA_043785265.1 Myxococcales bacterium
GCTACCTGCCTGATCTCACGCAAAAGGAGCGCACCAAACTCTGCGATTGGGCGGCAGGCACCATGGGTGGCTACGGCAAAGTCAGCAAGTGTGATGGCTCCACCGTCGCCAACTTCAAGGACCAACTGACCTGTTTGCAGCAGTATCTCGGCGCATGCGACTCAGTCACCATGCTCGAATACGAAGAATGCATCAAAGTGGTGGGGAAGGATGTGTGCTCGGGCGCGCTCTACTCGGCGCCAGAGTGTTTCAAGATCGAGCGCTGCATTGGCAAACTCGATGGCGGTCCACCGCCTGACCCCCCTGATGGCGGCGACGGCGGATCATGAGAAGGAACCCAACCATGAGGATCGCAAAGTTGGCGTCGCTGAGCTTGGCGATCGGAATGGGAGCGTGCGGTTCGAGCCCGACCGCGCCGCCAGGCAATGGTGTCGATGCATCGGGGTTTCCCGCAGACGACGGCGTCTCTCCTACGCTCGCGACACTCTCGACTCCGCTCGCCCAAAACATTTCGATCGCTTCGGTCGCGGCGTATCAAGTGGTGAAGGTCCCGCTCGCCGACAACGGAAAACCCGCTTCGCGCGCGGTGAGCGGCGTCACGGGCAATCCGCTTTTGGTGAGTGTGCTTGCCAATCGGGATGCGGTCCTTCGCGTGTTCGTCAATCCCGGCGCGTCGTGGAAAACCGCGCCGGTCACCGCGCGCGTGAAGATTCAATTGAACGGACCGACTGGCACGCAGACGGCGGTGTTCTTCTCAAAAAAGACGATCACGACCATCTCCGCCGAATCGGATCTCGAATCGACGATCAATGTCGACATTCCTGGCGGGGCGATGCAGCCCGGGGCGACGTTTGGTGTCGTGTTGAATCAAGCGGGTGGTGACAACGCGCCCGCGACGAGCACCGCGCGGTATCCGCAGGACGGCACGCTCGCGGACATGGGCGTTGCTGGCGGCGGCGACGTCGTCAAGATCAAGATCGTCCCCTTTCAGTACAACGCAGACGGGTCGGGCAGGTTGCCTGCGATCGATGAGGGACAGCTCAAGATCATTCGCGATCGTTTCTTTCAGCTTTATCCCGCCGGCCGCATCGACCTCACCGTGCGCGACCCCATCCCTTGGAGCCAGACCATTCAGGGTTCCGGATCAGGCTTCGACGCCGCCCTCAAGTACATGGGCGACTTGCATGGCAAAGACAGCGCGCCGAGCGACCTTTACTACTACGGCATGTTCAGTCCGACCGCTGACTTCGGCGGGTTCTGCGGAGGTGGGTGCATCACGGGCCTCAGCAATCTTGGCTCGCCCACGAGTGTGGGCATCGGCTTTCCGGGCGAGGGCAGCGCGGAGACGATGGCTCACGAAGTCGGTCACGCACACGGTCTCGATCACGCGCCGTTTTGCGGAGCAACCGCGCAGCCCAATTATTGGCCAAAAGACCCTGCGCATGATGCCGCGCATCTGGGCTCATGGGGCTACGACGCACTCAACAAGAAGATGATCGATCCGGACAAGACCACCGACTTGATGAGTTACTGCGGCGCCAACTGGGTCAGTGACTTTCACTTTGCCAAGCTGTTTCAACGCGTGAAGGGCGACAACAAGTTCTACGCGGATCGCGTCGGCGATTTCAGAGGCGTGCAACTGTCACCGACATGGTCTGACGGCACGTCTCCACACCAGAGTGATGGCGTCGCGAGCTGGGAAGAACTCACCACGAACCAAGCGTGGATCATGAATGGCGAGCCGCGCGATGTGCAAGTCGAGATGCTTGATGGGTCAACTGTCACGCGAACAGGCTACTATTTCCCGTTCGATCACCTGCCGGGTGGCAAGTTGATGGTTCCTGCCAACGCGATCACTGGCGCGAAGCAGCTGCGCTTCGCGTCCCGCGCGATCAGTCTGCCAACGGCCATCGCTGGCGGGCATTGAGGAACCCGTCCAACTACTGACAGGCGTCTTTGCCGCTCGGAAAGACCGTGCGGTATGCGTCGAGTGTCTGCACGCAGAGGTGCGACCCAGTCGAGTACGTGCCGAGACCCGTGTCCGCCGTATCGCCGCCTGAGTAGCCCACCACCGTGCCCGCCGGGTAAATCTGGCCGACATTGGTCGCGAGTTGCTTCTGCGGGCGGAGGTGCAAAAAGCGAAACTTGTAGCCGGTGACTTGGTCGACGAACTCCGGCATATAGCCCCACCCGTAGACGCCGGTTTTGTAGAGCTTCGAGTCGTGCCGAACGATCACCGGGGTGTCGTGCGAAACGGCGAGGTCCGTGTCCCACCATCCGTAAGACATGTACGGGCCATACGTGAGCGCCGTGTTCCACCATTGTTCGTTGCTGCATGAGAGCGTGCCGATGCAATAGTCAGAGGTGCCAGGTGGCTGCACCGAACAGCCCTTGCCGCAGATCGTGACGCTGGGAGCTTGGTCTTTGGCGGCGCACGAATACAGAACCGTGTTGCTGCCGAGAATGCCGTCGGAGCCGCAGTAACCGCCATTGGTTGGGCAATTGAGTTCGCGAGTCTTGTCGAATGCACCGCCCACACTGACGGGCACGATGTCTCGAACGATGTCCTTTTCTTTGGTGTCGGGCAGACCTGTGAGCGGAATGCCTTCGGGTGCACCAAGTGGCTGGATAATGCCCCAGCGGCCGATCACATACGCGCCGCCTTTGACGACGTGGAGCTTCGCCCAAACGTCGTAGTCCTTGTATTGAGGGGGCGAGCCGATGTCTGTCGCGCCGCCAAAGGCGTGCATGCCGCCGAACCCGTCGAGGATCCAGCCTCCGTCGACAGAGCCATTGGTGAGGTGCAGGTCGAGACCACGCGCAGTTCCTTGAGTGGTCCACGCTGATGTCACAGTGAGAGCTTTGCCGAAAGGATGGAGCACGCCGTCGCGATCGAGCACGTAGCCGCTCTGCTCGTCAGGCATCACCACGAGCGCGCGAGCGACATCGTCTGGGCTCGTGACAGGACTTTTGATCGCGAGGGCTTTGCCGAAGGAGTGGATCGCGCCGAACCCATCGAGAACCCAACCGCCCGATCCATCCGAGAGCACAACGAGCGATCGCGCGACGTCTTTGCCTGTCCACGAGGGGGCTCCAGAGGTGTCGAGCTTGACGCCTCCGAACGGAATGATCGTGCCATCGGCTTCGAGCAGCACGCCACCCGAGGGCTGTGCGGGCCCGAGCGGAGGAGGCCCAGGATCGTTGACGGGGGGCTTGGCAGAATCGACACCCGCGTCGTCGGTCACGGCCGGGGCTCCCGGATCGACCGGCTGATCGTCCCCACTACAAGCGACGAGGACGAGACCCGCACCTAGAGCGAAGACAATGGGCTTGAGCATGCCTCATCATCCAGCAAGAACGACGCCGTGGCAAACCCCGCAATTTTCAGCGGGATCGCTCGCGGCTCGCCGCGAACTTCGCGACAGCTCGCGAGCGTGCAACAGTGACGCTCGTGACGACATCGCGTGTGTATTTGGACTGGAACGCCACCACACCTCCGCTCGCCGAGGTGGTGGAAGCGATGATGCGTGCAGCAACGCTCTCGTGGGCGAACCCTTCGAGTGTGCACGGCGAGGGGCGACGCGCTCGCGGTGTGGTCGAAGATGCACGTGCAGCGGTGGGCCATCTCGCAGGCGCGGACCCTCGAGATGTCGTCTTCACGAGTGGCGCAACGGAAGCCAACAATCTCGCGCTCACGTCTGCGCTCGCAGCACGGGAGGGCTTGTTCGTCACCAGTCGACTCGAGCATCCGTCGGTCACACGCGTGGCCGAGCGATTCGCGTCGCGCGTCCGCTGGTTGAGGGTCACTCGAGAAGGCGCGATCGATCTCGAGGACTTCGCTCGTGCCATGGACGCTTCGTCGGTTGCCGTCGTTGCACTTCAGGCGGTCAATCATGAAACCGGCGTGATTCAGCCACTTCGTGAGGTGATCGATCTTGCGCGCGCGCGCGGCGCGTGGATGCATGTAGATGCGGCGCAAGCGTGGGGCAAAGTCGCGATCGACACGACTGGCGCGTCTTCGGTGAGCGTCGCACCCCACAAGTTCCGCGGACCAAAAGGGATTGGCGCGCTCGCGCTTGCTCAAGGCGTCAAACTCTCGCCGCTGCTCGTTGGTGGAGCACAAGAGAAAGGCGTCCGACCCGGCACAGTCGATCCTGCGCTGGCAGCGGGGTTCGCGGTCGCTGCACGGCATGCTGCTTCGACACTCCCATACGAGAGACTCGGAACGCTACGTGACGTTCTCGAAGAGACGCTCATCGCGATGGGCGCTCAGGTCAATGGCGCGGGTCGAGCGCCCCATGTCACGAGTCTGGCGTTCTCTTCGTGGCGTGGACCTGAACTCGTAGCCGCACTCGATCTAGAAGGAGTTGCGTGCTCGAGTGGGAGCGCATGCAGCGCGGGGACCGCTGAGCCGTCGCCTGTCTTGGACGCGATGCTTGGTGAGGCGCGCGCGGCATCGAGCGTTCGACTCTCGATGGGTGAGACGACTTCGCCAGAAGACATTGCGTTTGCGATCTCAGCTTTCAAGCGAGTCTGTGGTCGCTTGAAGTAGCATCTGAGGCGATCGGTAGATTCTTAACGTCTCAACTCAGAGCGAGCGCACAAACACTCGTAATTGCTGTTGTTCGTAACCATGCACTGAACTGCACTTTGCGATTCCATTCAATGGAATCCGGCGGGCAAAACATCGGCTGCTTGGCGTGGCGGCTGAGCTTGTGGAGGCGCTCCGCTGACATCGATGGGTAGCCAGAGCGCACGTACGGTCGCGGTGTTGCCGTGGCGCGAGTAGCCAGCGAGTCCGAACACGAAGTTCCAGAAGTAGCCAGTCGGGTCCTCGCCGTAAGAAAAAAGTGGCAGCACGTGGAACGACCAATCGAGTCCGCCTGGGACACGCTTCTGTAAGTAGAGGGTGTTCGCCGCGAGCTGCACGACCGAGCTATCGCTCGTGTCCGAGAACCGCCAAAACACCGGAAAGGCGACTGTGCTGCGACCACGCGGACTTGCAAAGTCCATGAACGCTGGCGTGATGACTGTGTGTGTGGAGTCGCCGCTGCGCCCGAAATAGAAGAGCGGGTGAAGGTCGGTCTCCCAGCCATTGAACGACTGCGACACGGTCAGAGTCGGAAAGACCCACGTCGTCTTGGACACGCCCGCGGTCTCGAAGTGACCCGCCAAAGGCGTGAGCCAATCGTGCCCAGAGGGACTGTCACTCTTGAAGAAGAACGGAAACAGACCCGTGGCGCTCGAGCCAATGTCTTTGTCTTCGTAGTGCCCATAGAGCGGCAAAATCGGCCCCACGAGCGTGAGCGATGTCGACCCTCGCCGCGTCTCTACACGAGAGAAGAGGGGCGTCAGCAAGGTGTCGACTTTTGGTGTGATCCGGCGAAAATAAAGGAGAGACGCGAACAGCGACTCCGTGTCGGTGTAGCCGTAATGAAAAAACGGAAAGAGAGTGGTGTGCTCTTCGCGAATGCCGCCCGACGCGGGCTTGCCTTTGATGTGAAAGAAGAACGGCAACACATCGACGATGTCGCGTTTGGTGTCGCTCTCGACCACCACATTCGCCGCCACCGTGAAGCTCGACTGAGTGAGCTCTCGCTCGCGATGAAAATAGAGAAGCGGCGGAATGAGTGTGTAGCTCCGTCGCGCGCCGTCCTGATCGCCGTTGTCGCCGTGAAAGTAAAAAGGCACCACGCCCGTGTCGACGTCCGCGTGCTTGCGATCGCGAAAGTACAACAGTGAATACGTAAACGCCTTGTCTTTGCTCCAGTGCGACGTTGTCAGCAAAAGCGGCGCGTGAAAGTAACCGCCGTCCTTGCGCGTGCCCTCGAAGTACAGGGGAGCGAGCCAGTTGTCGGTCTCGATCGCGTGAGGATTCTGTCCCTCGTAGACCTCGCGGTGCACGAACGGTCCGATGTCGAGGAAATGACTTTGGCCCGATCGAATCCGCCAGAAGAGCGGAAACACGATGTCGGCGTCCGTCGCTGCGCTTCGTCGCTGATAATACAAAAGAGAAATCAGCGATTCGCGATCAGTGTGCTCGCCTCGCTCGGGATGATTTGGATCTGCCAACCCTCGGGTGTGCTCGAGATAGAACGGTGGCAGCAAGCGGAAGCGATAGTCGCCACGCGATTCTTCGTAATATCCAGCGAAGCGTTGCTTGAGTTCGCCTTGCGCAGGGGCGGGCCGTCCGTCGAAGTCGCTGCCGATGCGCTCTTTCGTTTCAGGGCTGATTGCAAGCGGATCCGATGGCGCGATGGCTTGGGGCTCGCCACGTTGAGGAGGCTGAGGATCTCCGCTTGGTGCAGGATCAGCTTTTTGCTGCGCGTGAGCAAACGCAGGCAGCAAGAGGGCGGCAAGAGCGATCGCTGCGGCTCTCATGGCTGCCCTTGTGGACGAACGGCGCCACTTGCTGCAAGCCGATCCACGACGATGTTCGTCACGGTGTCGCGCGCGATCTCTTCTTGTGCGTGGCCCGCGAGGTCTTTAATCATGACGGTGTTCTTGTCGAGCTCGGAGTCTCCGATGATGCAAACGACTCGCGCGCCCAGATCATTGGCCCGACGTAGCTGCGACTTGAGCGAGTTTCCCCGCGTATCTGCGAACGCCGAGATGCCTTGCTGGCGCAATTCGCGGGCGAGAATGAGGGCGGGGCCGATGGCTCGCTCACCAAGCGGTGCGATGACTGCGTCCACGACGGAGCTCGCAAGTGTCGGCTCGGCTGCGATGATCAAACGGTCGATTCCAGCCGCAAATCCGATCGCGGGCACCGCGGGGCCGCCGAGATCTTGGATCATCCCGTCGTAGCGTCCGCCGCCTACCAATGTGTTGCCCGCACCGAGCTTGTCGGTCGCGCCTTTGATCTCGAACAAAGTGCGTGTGTAATAGTCGAGTCCGCGGACGAGGCGCGGATCAATTTGGTAGGGAGTGCCGAGCGCGTCGAGCAGGCGACGCAATCCGTCGAAGTGCGCGCGGTCCGCGTCTGCGAGGTGGTCGACGATCGCCGGAGCTTTGCGCACGATCTCTTGATCGCCCGGATTCTTCGAGTCGAGGACGCGCAGTGGATTGGTGCCGAGGCGCCGCTGCGACTCCACTGAAAGGCCCTCTTTTTTAGGCTCCAGGTAGTCGAGCAACGCTTGCTTGTATCTTACACGCGTGTCTCCGCTGCCGATCGACGAGAGATACACGACGGCATCGGTCACGCCGAGTTCGCGCACGAAACCGACGAGCAGATCGATCATCTCGGCGTCGCAGCCAGGCCCCGGGTCTCCAAAGACTTCAGCACCCGCTTGAAAAAACTGCCGGTATCGACCTCGTTGAGGCCGCTCCGCCCGGAACATCGCGCCGGTGTAATACCATCGGCTAACGGGTTCTTTGGTGTGCACCTTGTGCTGGACATAAGCGCGCGCAGCTCCCGCAGTGCCTTCGGGTCGCAGTGTCAGCGCCTCGTCGTGGTGCGAGAAGGAGTACATCTCCTTTTCGACGATGTCGGTCGTCTCACCGACCGCGCGGACGAACAACGGCGTCGGCTCGACCAGAGGCGTTCGCACTTCGCGAAATCCGTGGAGCGTCATCGAACGTGCGAAGCAATTTTCGACGCGATGCCACCCTGCGATGTCAGCAGGCAACACGTCGTTCATGCCTTTGACGGCGCGCAGCTCCATGAGGGCGAGCCGTTGTCCTACGGACGGTCCTCAGAATCAAGGCTTTCCCGGCTGCGCCGCACTCTGCTCTCAGCGCGCGAAGCGGAAATGCTAGGACTGGTTTGCAGATGAGCAAGACCTGCGCGCTCGATCTCGGGGCAGTCCGCGTCGGAGTCGCCATCTCGGACGACCTGGGAATGCTCGCGCATCCAAGAGGAACACTCGACGGTCGCAAGCGACCCGAGCTGCTCCGCGCGCTCAAGGCGCTGACGCTCGACGAAAAGATCGATCATGTGCTCGTGGGCTTGCCCCTCGACATGAAGGGCGGCGAGGGAGATGGGGCTCGCAAAGCGCGCTTGCTCGCGCAAGAGATCGCAGACGCAACAGGCGCCACCGTAGAGCTGGTCGACGAACGCCTGTCGACCGTGCAGGCCAGGCGTGCGCTGGCGGAGGCCGACGTCCACGGGAAAAAGGCTCGCGCGCACATCGACGAAGCGTCGGCGGTCGTGTTGCTTCAGGCGTGGCTCGATGCTCGGTCACCCGCGGAGGATGCGTGAGTCTCGCGCCCGTCAAAGCCAAACGCAGCAAGGTGGTGCGTGCGCGCAAGGTCCGCGAGCGGAAGCGCGCCGAAACAGAAGAGAGAGAAGAAGAAGAGCGAGCGCGACAGACGCCTCTGCCGCTCGAGCCTCGCTCGGGTCTGACGAAGTGGTTCTTCGGTGTGATCGCGCTGTGCGCGGCGGTGCTCTTTCTGATGATGTTCTTTTTTTATCCCAACGCCGACGGGCCTGGACAAGGCGCGATCGTGGAGATCGACGTCGCGCCAGGAGCGTCTGCGGGAGACATCGCCGATCAGCTCTCGGCGCAGGGAGC
>JAYVXK010000118.1:0-2568 GCA_043785265.1 Myxococcales bacterium
CAAGACGGCTTTGTCCTTGTAGGCGTCTCCTTTGGCGACCTTCGCGAGTTCGTCTTTGAAAGACTTGTTCTCGGTTGCGGAGTCTTTGTCTTCGTACAAAACGAGGAGCGGTCGGGTGCCGACTTTGGTGAGGTCGAAGGAGCGGTCCCATGCGTCTGTCACGGTGATGGCGGGGAGTGCAGCTCCGATTTTGGGAGACGCAGAGGCACTCGTGGTCACGGCCAACACTGCGCACAAGACGACGAGACTTTTCATGGCTTCTTCTTTTTCTTTGTTGAGTCTGCCCCGGCTTGCGACGAGACGGCGCGGCGAACGATGGTTTCGAGCGAGGCGTGATCGTCGGGCGCAACCAGGCCACCCCGTGCTTGTACACGTTCGGCAATCGCGCGAACACCTGCGCCGCCCACCATCCATGGGACCCGACCACACGCGCTCGCGTAGTCGTCCACGAGTTCGCGCGCGCTTGGGTTCGGCGGCGCGACCGTGACCGACAAGCCCACCAAGACCGGGTGCAGTGCTTCGACCGCGTCGCGAATGGCCCCTGGTGGAGTCCGCGCGCCAAGAACGACTGCGCGCAGTCCCCATGTCGAGACCCGGGCGGCGGTCGTCAACACACCGAGTTCATGATCGTCGTGCGCGAAACACGCCAAAATCACGGTGCCGTGGTGATCGCGTGGCGTAGCAAGCCGCACGAGATCACGCATCGATTGACCGACCCGCTGGGACGCAGCGTGCTCCTGTGCGACAGAGATTTGGCCCGCGTGCCATTTGTCGCCGAGAGCTCGCATCGCAGGCACGAGCACGTCGTCGAGGATCGCAGTGGTCGATCCAAGGAACATCGCCGCGCGC
This sequence comes from Myxococcales bacterium, assembly GCA_043785265.1. GTDB lineage: Bacteria > Myxococcota_A > Polyangia > Polyangiales > Polyangiaceae > JANYHY01. The sequence continues at coordinate 850 of JAYVXK010000118.1, forward strand.
AAATGCTCGTCGAGTGCGTCGATGTCGAAGCGCTCCACCGCGTTCACGATGGCGGCCGCCGCGGTCGCATAGGCGGTTTGATCGTAAATGCCGAACTCGGAAATCGCGGGCGCTTTTGCGGCTTTCACGACACGTGCAGCTTCTGCAGCCGCGACGCCCGACGCGCAAAGCCGATGCATGTCACGTATCTGCTGCACCTCGAGAGGACCGTAGTAGCGGTAGCCCGAGTTCGTGCGCTCGGGCCGCGGCACGCCGTAGCGGCGCTCCCAAGCACGGAGAGTGGGCTCCGGAACACCGGTCAATTCTGAGACCGCCGCGATGCGAAACCTGCCTGTGAGGGGCGTGCCGTTCGCGTTGGTCGGCAGTGGTCTGACTTGATTTGCTCGCATATTCGTCCGTGCGCCAGTTGACAGAGGTTATACAAACTCTATATGAAGTATCTACAACGAGGTCAAGATGGAACGTCGACATGCGATCGTCATTGGAAGCGGCTTTGGCGGTTTGGCCGCCGCAGTACGCTTGGGTGCTCGCGGCTGGCGAGTGACCGTCCTCGAGCGCCACGAGCAACCGGGCGGGCGCGCGCGGGTGTTCCGTCAAAATGGGTTCACCTTCGACGCTGGACCCACCGTGATTACAGCTCCGTTTCTATTCGAAGAGCTGTGGGCGCTCGCGGGTAAGAAGATGAGTGACTACGTCGATCTGCGTCCGGTCACACCGTTTTATCGGATCCGCTTCGATGACGGGACGCTCTTCGACTACACGGGCGACGCGGCGTTGATGCGCGCAGCCGTGAATAAACTCTCTCCAGGCGATGTCGAAGGTTACGAACGGTTCGTCGAAATGAGCCAGGAGATCTTCGACGTCGGTTTCACGCAGCTGGCCCATGTCCCTTTCGGCGAGTGGAAGGCCATGGCCCGCGCCATCCCCGCCATGATGCGCCTCGAGAGCTATCGAACCGTGTACGGGCTCGTGTCCAAGTTCATCAAAGACGAGCGCTTGCGTCAGGTGCTGAGTTTTCATCCGCTACTGGTTGGCGGCAACCCATTCACGACCACCTCGATTTACAGCCTGATTCCGCATCTCGAGCGCAAATGGGGCGTGCACTTTCCGATCGGCGGCACGGGTGCACTCGTCAACGGTCTCGTTAGCCTGATCGAAGGTCAGGGTGGGAGCATTCGCTTCAACGCGACCGTGGATCAGATCATGGTCGAGCACGGGCGGGTTCGCGGTGTGCGTCTCGAGAGTGGCGAAAAGCTCGATGCAGACGTCGTCGTGTCCAACGCTGACTCTGCGTGGACCTACCGTCGCCTGATCGCGCCCGAGCACCGCAAGCGATGGACCGATCGCAAGCTCGATCGCGCGAGGTATTCGATGAGCCTCTTTGTTTGGTACTTCGGCACCGATCGCAAATACGACGACGTGGCGCATCATACGATCCTGCTCGGGCCTCGCTACAAAGAGCTGCTGACCGACATTTTTCGCAAACACATTTTGGCGGCTGATTTCAGCCTCTATTTGCATCGCCCCACCGCGACCGATCCGGCGCTTGCGCCCGACGGTTGTGACGGATTCTACGTACTGTCGCCAGTTCCACACCTCGACGCGGACGTCGATTGGAACGAGCGCGCCGAGCCGTACCGACGCGTGATCGAAGCCCACCTCGAGAAGACCGTACTGCCAAATCTTTCGCAGCATGTGATCGCATCCAAGACGATGACC
>JAYVXK010000119.1:0-2566 GCA_043785265.1 Myxococcales bacterium
CTCGACGAGCCCACCAACCACCTCGACCTCGACACCATCGCGTGGCTCGAGAGTTTTCTCGTCGGTTATCGCGGCGCGATTCTCTTGGTGTCTCACGACCGCGCGTTCTTGGACAACGTGTGCACGGAGACGATGGAACTCGGCACGCGTGGGCTACGCGTTTATCCCCTGAAATACAGCGAATACGCGATCGCACGCAAAGAAGACCTCGCTCGCGAGCGCGCGCTACTCGAACGTCAACAGTCCTTCATCGACAAGACAGAAGACTTCATTCGCAAGAACATCGCGGGTCAAAAGACCAAGCAAGCGCAGAGTCGGCGCAAGATGCTCGACAAGCTCGATCGCGTAGAGCGACCCGAAGACGTGTGGGCGGTCGCAGAGCGTGTCGCGTTTCGATTCGCACCGGCCCTGCGCAGCGGAGACATCGCGCTGGATTGTGAACGCGTTGGCGCCAGTCGCGGCGGTCGTGCGTTGTTCGACAATGTGGAGTTGCTGATCCGTCGCGGTGAACGCATTGGCATCGTCGGGCCCAATGGTTCTGGCAAGACGACTCTGCTCAACATCCTCGCGTCGCGCGCGCCTGATGGCGATCGCGGTCGGGTCAAGCGCGGCACCAACTTGCAAGAAGGCTACTTTGATCAGCACCTCGGAGAGGTTGATCCCAAGAACACCGCGGTCGAAGAGATCAGACGAATCAGGGCTGATTTCACGGTCGAAAAGTCTCGCGAGTATCTCGCGCGCTTTCGGTTTTGGGGCGACGATCCGCTGCGCGTGGTCTCGGGTTATTCAGGTGGCGAGCGCTCTCGGCTCGCGTTGGCCAAGCTGCTACTCGAGCCGCGCAATTTGTTGTTCCTCGACGAACCCACCAATCACCTCGACATCCCCGCGGCTGAGATCCTCGAAGAAGCGCTCGTCAGCGGGTTCGACGGGACGGTCCTCTTCGTGTCGCACGATCGCCGCTTTCTCGAGAACGTGGCCACGCGCATCGTGAGTGTGCGAGACGGCGTGGTCGAAGTCTTCGTGGGTGGCTTTCGAGACTTTGCCGCGGCTCATGCTGCTCCAAAGGCTGGTCAACACCCGCAAGAGCCGCGAGTCCAAAAGAAGAGCGAGCGACCGCCGCCACAAGAAGCGCCGCCCGCCGGCAAGACGAAATACGACGAGCAACGTCAGCAGCAACGCGACAAGGACAAGCAAAAGCGGCGCATCGCAGAGCTCGAAAATTCGATCGCGCTCGCCGAGGCCGAGCTCGACATCATGCGAAACAAGCTCAAACAAGACCCTGGGGGCGATTGGTCTCGCCTGGCCGAGATGGCCTCGCGCGAGCAGGAACTCGCAAAAAAAGTAGACGTGATGGTGGCCGAATGGACCAAGCTGAGCGAGGCTGTTTGATGATGACGCTCCGATGGCTTCCCATTGTATTGGTCCTGCTCGCCGCTCTCTGCGGTTGCCCTCATCGAAACGGAACGTCCGCTGATGGCGGCAGCGGGGCCGACGAATCGTCTGCCATCGTGGTGAGGGACTCGAGCGAAGGTCTGCTGCTCACCTGGATCGACGACAAAGGCGACTTTCACGTCGAGCAAAAGGTCACGGATGTGCCCCTGATCGGCCGCGATTCTGTGCGGGTGGTCGATCCGAACAAAGACGAGGGGACGCACGAGGGCAAGATCTTCGTCGCCGATCTCCGCATCGCGCGAGTCGACGGCACCTACCCCGTTCATGTGATGACAAGAAACGACTTCGACGCGCTCGCGCTCGCGCGTCGGCAAAAGAACGGTCCAACACTCGCGAGTGCGTTCGACGCGTCTGCTATCCCCGCGACGGGGCCGGACATCGGCAACACGTCGTCTGCGCCTGTCGCTCCGGTCGATCCCAACACGCAAGCGCCAGTCATCATTTATGGCGCAGAGTGGTGCGGCGCGTGTCATCAAGCGGCCGCGTACTTGCGATCGAAGGGCATCCCCTACGTCGAGAAAGACATCGAGAAAGACGGCGCCGCTGCACGCGAGATGCAACGCAAGCTCGCGCGCAATGGTCTGCACGGCGGATCGATTCCAGTGATCGACGTGCACGGCAAAGTGATGGTCGGCTTCAACTCGCATGAGATCGACGAGGCGCTCGGGAAGCCCACGTGAGGACGCGCGCTCTTTTGATCTCGGTGATCGGGTGCGCTTCGGTGCATCACTTCGACAACACTGTGGTCGATGCCGCTCCCGACGCGCCGGTGTTTGCGAATGACTCGGGTCGACCGAAGCCCCCACCCGAGGTGTATGGACAGACCGCGAGCGCGCTCTACCGCGTTGATCCGGTCGCGCGCACAGCGGCGCTCGTGGGCAATTTTCAGGGCTGTTCGTACATCAACGACATCGCGCTCGACCAAGACGGCAACCTCTACGGTGTCACCGGCAACGCGCTCTATTCGATCTCCACTCAGAGCGCGCACTGCACGTTGATCAACAATGGCACCTTTCCCAATTCGCTTTCCTTTGTGCCCATCGGCACCCTCGACGCAGCCGCAGAGGCTCTCGTCGGATTCGAAGGCAGCGACTACGTTCGCATCGACACGACC
>JAYVXK010000120.1:0-2565 GCA_043785265.1 Myxococcales bacterium
TTGCTCGTCGCCCGCTGCGCGAAGCGGGACCTCGCTCGCGAACTCGGTGTTCCGCAGCAGTACCTGTGGAACTGGTTGTCGGGCCATTCACGTCCGCCCAAAGAGCATAGCGCGACGATCGAGAGGCGTTTTGGGATCGCGCGAGAAGACTGGAAGCGCGTTGCGGCGTTCAGCGAGCGACGCGCTCTGGCCAGGAAGGTGCCCGCGTGATCCCGCGCGTCGACGTGAGCGCGTGTGACACTGCGCTGATCGCACTCATCGGCCAGTGTCGTGGTCTCGGCGAAGGAGAGCTTCAGGTGCTCGGGGCGATCGCCAAGCGGCTTCGCATGGGTCGCGAACAATACGGCGCGCTGCGGCCGGTGCCCGATCCTCGTGATTGGAAGCGCGAGGCTAGCGAAGAGCTGCTCGACGGTTGCGTGTACCTCGCGTGTGAAACCCTGCGTCAAAGGAGCAAGTCATGAGCGTGGCGGATGTCTTGAACGGTCGAACGCGCTGGGCCATCGAACAAGCGGAGGCGATCTCGCGTTTGGGTGCATTGCCAAGCGACAGCGTCGACGCGCTCGTCGCGGATCCGCCTTATTCCAGCGGCGGAATGACGTCCGCTGATCGGAGTCGACCTGCGCGTGTGAAGTATTCGCAGTCGGGCTCAGCGGTGTACGGACCGGCGTTCGAAGGGGACAATCGCGATCAGCGCGCGTTCTTTCTTTGGTGTCGGTTGTGGTTGAGCGAGGCGCATCGCGTGCTCAGGAGCGGCGCGCCCGCGTGCGTGTTCAGCGACTGGCGACAACTCCCGACGGTGACTGACGTGCTGCAGGTCTCTGGCTTCGTATGGCGCGGCATCGCGGTCTGGTCGAAGGGCGGCGCGGCGCGTCCGCAGATGGGCCGATTCCGCAACGACGCCGAGTACGTGGTGTGGGGATCCAAGGGTCCGATGGGCCGCGGACATGACATCGGCGTCCTACCTGGCACGTGGACGAGCGCGCCGGTGCCGATGCGCGAGCGCGTGCACATCACGCAGAAGCCTGTCTCGATCATGACGCGGGCGGTGTCGATCTGCGCGCCGGGTGGTGTCGTGCTCGATCCGTTCTGCGGCTCGGGCTCGACGGGTGTTGCAGCGCTGCGCACAGGTCGACGCTTCATTGGGTTTGACCAGAGCAGCGAATGGGCCTCGATCGCCGGCGAGCGTCTCGGCATCGAGGACGGCAGCATTCGTGCGGCGGCGTGACCTCCGTGTTGGCGTACGCGCTGCGCTATGCGGCGCGAGGGTGGCATGTCTTCCCATGCGCGCCACGAGGCAAGCAGCCCTTTGGTAGTCTTGCGCCGCGTGGCGTGTACGACGCGACGATCGATGAGACCATCATCCGTGGCTGGTTTCGGCCGCGTTCATCTTTGAACCTCGCGATCGCATGCGGCGCTTCGGGTCTCGCGGTGCTTGATGTCGACACACGCGATGGGAAGGTCGGAGACGAAGAACTCGGTGCACTGGAAGAGCCACATGGTCACCTTCCCATGACGCCGTGCGCGATCACTGGCTCAGGTGGGCTGCACTATTTGTTTCGAGCTCCCGAGCAACGACTTCGCAATGGTACGCTCCGAGGATGCACGAACGTCGAGATGAAAGCAGCGGGAGGCTACGTTCTTGCGGCTCCCAGCATTCATCCCAATACGCATCGGGCGTACGCATGGGATGTGGGTGCGCTGCCGAGCGAGACCGCGTTGGCGGAGCTTCCTGAGTGGCTGATCGACCTCTCGCGCGAGCGATCGCGCCATACCTCCACCTCGCCTGTTGGTCCAGTCGCGGACTCGTTTCTTGGTGTTGCGTTCGATGTCGCTGGATGGATTGGTCGGTCGCTGCCGGATGGGAAGTACGCCGTGCGATGTCCATGGTGGGGCGACCACTCGGACGGTCGCGGTCAGGGTGACGACTCGAGCACCGTGCTGATGCCGCCGACCAGTCGCGCGAAGCTTGGCGCGTTCGTGTGCTCGCACGCGCATTGTGGAGGCCGAAGCATTTCGGATCTCATTGCGGCGATCCCATCCGATGCGCTTCGCGCCGCCATTGAGCGACAACCGGCAGCGCTCGCAGCGATTCGTCGACGCGCAGGATCAGAGGTCGCGGCATGAGCGGAGGCGTCACCCATCGATGCACCGATCTGCGCAACGCCGAGCGGCTCGTCGAGCTGTTCGGCGACGACTTGCGACACGTCGGCGCGTGGGGGCGTTGGCTCGTGTGGGACGGCAAGCGGTGGCGCATCGACGAAGACGGCGGCGTCGTGCGACGAGCGGCGACGACAGTGCGGCAGCTCGTTGAAGAGGCGCTTGCTGAGCTGACCGTCGCCAACCAGGTCTACGCAGCCGCACCCAAGAACGACGCGGCCGAGGCCGGAAAGAAGGACGCCGAGCGCGTGCTCGCCTGGTGCATCAGCTCGCAGAACGAGCGACGACTCGCCGCGATGGTCACGCTCGCCAAGACCTTCAGCGCCGTCACGATCACCCACGACAAGCTCGACGCCAATCCGTGGCTGCTCAATGTCGAGAACGGCACTCTCGACTTGGAGCATGGAG
>JAYVXK010000121.1:0-2564 GCA_043785265.1 Myxococcales bacterium
GATCATCTTCGGCGACGGCGCGTGTGGCTATAGCCTCGCGGAGTTCGACACCTTCGTGCGACACGGCATCCCCGTCATCGCGGTGGTAGGCAACGACGCAGGTTGGACGCAGATCGCGCGCGAGCAAGTGAAGATGCTCGGAGACGACGTCTCGACGGTTTTGGCGCGCACGAACTACCACGAAGTCGCGACAGCCTTTGGCGCGGAGGGCATCGTCGTGAAAGCGCCGCACGAGGTAGACGGGGCGCTTGCCAGTGCGCGCGCCATGGCCGAGTCAGGAAAACCGGTGTTGCTCAATGTTTGGTTGGACAAGACCGACTTCCGGGAAGGCTCGATCTCGATGTGACGCGACGTTGTAGCCACTCGACCTGGTGTGGATTAGGCGCGCGGATCGAAAACGATACGTCGACCGAGGCGATGCTCTGCCATGTCGGCGAGCAGTTCGTTCACGCGCGACATGGGCGCGTGCTCGACGAATGGCGCGATCACCACTGCTCCCGAGTAAATGAGCCGAAGCACCTTCGGGTAGACCTCGGGTGGGCAACCCCATGTGCCGTGAATCGTGGCGTCGAAAGCCATGATGTTCGACAAACGAATCTCGATAGTCGCAGCGCAGTAACCGGCCTGCACCATCACAGCCGCAGGCGCGAGCAACCCATAGGCGAGTGTCTGGCCTTGCACGGTTCCGCTGCACTCGAAGATGCGGTACCGCAGCGAGGAGATGCCCCAGTCAGTGGCGATGCGGTGCACTTCCTTTCGCACCTCCTTGGGTGTGCGACCATCGACGAGCACGGTCTTCTCTGCGCCGTACGCGCTCACGAGTTCGAGTTTGGCTGGGCTGATGTCGAGCGCGATCACACGCGCTCCAAGCGCACGCGCGATCTGAATGGTGTAGCCGCCCACCCCGCCCGCGCCGACGACGAACGCTACGTCCCCCTTGACGAGACCGGCACGAAGTGTGGCTTGGTATGCAGTCGACACAGCATCGGCGACGACCGACAAGTGGCGAGCATCGACAGTCGCGGGGAGATCGTCGAGCACCACGAGGGGTTCACCAGGGACGACCACGTGCGTCGCGAAGCCACCGTCGATGTCGTTGCCTGGCATCTTCTGTTTGGGGCACGCGTTGCCACGTCCCGCCCGACAGAAGTCGCAGTCGCCGCACGGCAAGACCGCAGGCACGAGGACGCGCTTGCCAACCAGAGCCTGGTGTTTGGAAGCCGCGACCATCACACGCCCAACGATCTCGTGACCCAGCACGAGTGGCAACGCGTGACGGGGTGCGACCTCACCACTCGCAAACGCCAGGTCGGTGTGACAGAGCCCGCACGCTTCGACTTCGACCAGGACCTCTCCATCCTTTGGCGAGGGAGTCGGCAAGGAGCGCTTCTCCAGCGGTTTGCCAGCGGCGGTGAGAACATAGGCTTCGATCATGGTCATCAGTGTGCTCCTTGGTCCGCCGGTCGGTCTTGACGGTTGTCATGGCGACGGCATCCCCGCACGATCTTCACCCAGGCAGGCACGCCCTCATCCTGGCGGCTGGGCAAGGGCGCCGCATGGGAGGTCGAAAGGCTCGGCTGCTCGTGATGGGCGAAGCGCTCGTTTTTCTCCATGCGCGTCGTCTGGTGGAAGCAGGCTTCGAGCCGATCGTCGTCGCGCATCCTGCCGACCGTGCAAGCATCGCACTCGACGGCATCGCTTCAGCTTCGAACGCGAAGGTGGTGGCGTCGACTGAAGCGGACCAGGCAGGCTCGCTTGCGGTAGGCGTGCGTGCGCTTCCTCCGAACGCAGAGGTGGTGCTCATCACACCAGTGGATGCGCTGCCGGCATCGGAAGTCACTCTGCGGCGCATGGTTTGCGCACTGGAAGTCGGTGTCCTCGCTGTGACGCCGACTTACAAGGGCAAGAGGGGTCACCCAGTGCTCGTGCGCCGAAGCGTCCTTGATGTCTACGACGAGGGAAGGCGTCCACTTTGCGAGGTGCTCGCTTCACTCGGATCGCATCGTGTCCTGCTCGATACGGAAGATCCTCATGTGATCACTGACCTCGACGACGCCGAAAGTCTCCTCGCTGCGACGGGCATGTCTCCGCGATTCGTGTGAGGTGTGTCGCGCGGCACCATCCGTGCAACGCCCGGTCTTGGGTACCTCATGTACGACTGGAACCAACCTGATCCGACTACTTGGACGCGCAAGCCACGCGTCGTGGACGAGACGCTCCGCGATGGTCTGCAGAGCGCATCGGCGCGCGATCCGCCGCTCGATCGCAAGCTCGCCATCCTGCACGCGATGGCCTCGATCGGAGTGGAGTTCGCGTCGCTTGGGCTTCCTGCCGCAGGAGCGCGAGCGGCGCATGACACACTCGAGCTTGCACGCGAACTGGCGCGCGCACGTCTTCCGATTCGCGCCACGGCTGCTGCTCGCACCGTCGAGAGCGATGTGCGCGCGATCGTCGACATCAGTCAGGCCGCAGGCGTGGGCATCGACGTCTATGCCTTCATCGGATGTTCACCGATTCGCCGCTATGTCGAAAACTGGTCGGTGCCGTGGTTACTCGAACGCATC
>JAYVXK010000122.1:0-2563 GCA_043785265.1 Myxococcales bacterium
GATCGACGCGAACGTTTTGGGGCTAAAAGTAGGCCAGCCGTCGTCGTTGCGTGCGTGGATGTGAACCACTGTGGCCCCGGCGTCGTACGCCCGCTTGCACTCCTCGCCGATCTCCGCAGGCGTATAGGGGATACCCGCACACTGCTGTCGATTGGCAAGTACGCCAGTGACCGCACAAGTGATTACGCAAACATCGGGATCACGTTCGAATGCCATGTTGAGCTCCTTGTCGTGTCGACCACGCTGCGGTTCATGGCCGCAGACGCCGTCATTTCAATCTGGTGGACCACGCCGCGCAGCGGACGTGCTGTCGTTCTTCGACGATTCACTGACGAGCACGCGAACACGCTTCGCGAGCTTGGTGGCGATCTTCAAGAGATCGCGCGCTTCTGGCGCAGACAGCGAAAGAAGCGCCTGCCGCAGGATTTCCATGGGCTCAACCGGTATCTCGCGGGCGAGTTGGGCGCCTTTGGGGGTGAGTCTGATGTGCACGACGCGACGATCTTCGACGCTCCGCTCGCGCACCACCAAGTCCTCGCGCTCCATGCGGTCGATGATGCCAGTCACGGTGCTGTTCTGCGCGCGGATCTTTTCGGACAACTCAGTGAGCGAGAGATCGCCGATCTGCTCGAGCATCTTGATGACTGTGAGCTGCGGGCCGGTCAGATTCGCGCGGCGGGCGAACTCTTTGGTGATGCGACGCCCCTCTGTGTAGAGGTAGATGATGGCCTCGAGAGTCTGATCGACATCGGCCTTGAGTTCAGGAGAAAGGGGGGGCGGCACGGGAATCTTTCGACCTTCGTAAGTTTAGCGTGCGAAATACTTGTTCACGAAAGGACTTTCGTCAACAGGCAAGTTCCGGCGGGTAGCCACTGCCTCCGACGCTTCCCACGCTGCCACGCGACGACTACGGTCCCAAATCATGGCGATCACTTACCGTCAGGCGGGTGTGGACATCGACGCTGGCGACGAGCTGGTCGAGCGCATCAAGCCACTCGCGAAGGCGACGCGAATCGCAGAGGTGTTAGGCGGCGTCGGGGGTTTCGCTGGGCTATGTCTCGTTCCAACTGGCATCGACGAACCCGTCCTGGTCAGCGGCACCGATGGCGTCGGCACCAAACTCAAAGTGGCGTTCGCGATGGGCAAGCACGACACCATTGGACAAGATTTGGTCGGCATGTGCGTCAACGACGTCATCACCTGCGGCGCGCGACCGCTCTTTTTTCTCGACTACTTCGCCACGAGCAAACTCGATGTCGACGTCGCAGAGGCCGTCATTTCAGGCATTGCGCGCGCATGCAAAGAGACACAGTGCGCGTTGCTCGGAGGCGAGACGGCAGAGTTGCCGGGCATGTACCACGAGGGTGAATACGATCTTGCGGGGTTCGCGGTGGGCGTCTGCGCTCGCGCGAAGCTCATCGACGGCACGCGTGTGCGAGAAGGGGACGTCGCGATCGCTTTGCCTTCGAGCGGTCTTCACTCGAACGGCTATTCGCTCGCGCGCCGCGTGCTCGGCGACTTGAACGAGCGAACGAGCGAACTCGGCGGCAGGACCGTGGGCGAAGTCATGCTCGAACCGACACGGCTGTATGCGCGGCAACAAGGCGCGCTGCTCGGCGCATCGAATGTCGACGTACGCGCGATGAGTCACATCACGGGCGGAGGGATCGTCGGAAATCTTCCACGCGTGTTGCCTGACGATCTTGGAGTACGCATCGCGAAATCTGGCTGGAAACAGCCGCCGATCTTCGACTTGATCCGCGCGCGTGGGCCGGTCGCCGAGAGCGAGATGCGACGCACGTTCAACATGGGAATCGGTTACGTCTTCATTGTGGCCAAAGAGTCTGCCGATGCCGCGACCCATGTGCTCCGCGCTGCGGGTGAGGATCCCATCGCGCTTGGCGAAGTCATCAAGGTCGCTCCCAACACCGAGTTCGAAGCGCGTGTGGTGTGGGAGGGCGCATGAGCCAACCGATCAAGATCGGCGTGTTGCTCTCTGGCGAAGGCACCAACTTCCAAGCCATCCTCGACGCGATCGCAGCAGGCACGTTGAACGCGCGCGTCGCTGTCGTCATTTCGAATGCGGCATCGGCGGGCGGCCTCGAGCGAGCACGGGCGGCGCAGATACCGGCGATCGTCATTGACCATCGAAAGTTCGCGAGTCGCCGGGACTTCGACAACGCGTGTGTCGAGGTTTTGGTCGGACACAATGTCGACTACGTGGTGCTCGCGGGATTCATGCGTGTCGTCACCTCGGAGTTACTCGACGCGTTTCCGATGCGCGTCCTCAACATCCACCCTGCCCTTTTGCCCGCATTTCCGGGCCTAAACGCGCAGTCTCAGGCTTTTCGGTACGGCACGCGCATCACAGGTTGTACGGTGCATTTCGTCGATGCGGGCACAGACACAGGTCCGATCCTCGCGCAGACCGCAGTGCCTGTGTTGTCCACTGACGACGACGACTCGCTACGACGTCGCATCCTCGTCGAAGAACACAAACTCTTGCCGCTCGTGTTGCAGTGGCTCGCCGAAGGACGCGTGACGACCTCGCCTGACGCCAAAG
>JAYVXK010000123.1:0-8485 GCA_043785265.1 Myxococcales bacterium
GCGGTCATGCCGCACGGGTAAGTGTCTGGCAAGACGAGGCGCTTGTAGCGCAGATGCAGTTTCTCGACTGCGTGCTGCGCTCGCTCGCGTGCATCGGCCGCTTGCTCTGGCATCGAGACGCGTTTGCCACCACGCATGACGTTCCGCAGGAGTGGTGAACTCGTTGCCGCGTCGTGCAATCTCACGGTGTATCCCGTGTAATGATCGACGAGCTTTGCGTCGCGCGCGGCCATGTGTCGCTCGCTCATCAGGTGGGCGACGTCACCAACAGGTCGCCCGTCCGCATCGAAGTAGCGGAGCACGACTTTGCGCCCTGGCACGCTCGACGATTGGGTACCTTCCCCCAGACGAACGCGAGCAGACCACTGACCGTCGTCTTCGATCGCCGCAAGCTCGTATCGCGCGCCGGCATCGTCTGGCGCCGTGGGCGCGATGATGAACCCCGCGATGGACGGCGATGCGTTGCGCAGAGCGGCGATCCCCACGGCATCGAGATCGCTACCCGAGACGACGATCGCAGGTGGCTTGAGGCCGGCTTTTGCAAAGCGCTCGCTCGCGTATCGCGCCACTGACTCCAGATCGCGCGTGCCGATTTCCAGGGCCACCGGAGCGTCACTCCACGAAGCGGTCGCGCGTGTGCGGATCGCTGCGATGGCTCGATCCACGCCGTCGAATGGATCGCGAAGGTCGATGCGCAGCAGCGTCTGCTCGGTGGTCGCTCGCACCCACGACTCGAACGCAGCGACTTCGCTCCCATACGAAAGCACGAACGACGAGGGCTGCCGCGCACGCACGGGAATGCCATATCGCTTGCCAGCGAGCGCGTTGGTCGTCGCACCTGCGCCTCCCACGAACGCAGCTCGCGCCAACAAAGGATTGCCGCCAAGACGATTGGTGCGTGTCGAAGCCGCCTCGATGATCTCTGCGCCCTCGCCTGCGATGACACTCCGCGCGACGAAAGTTGCGACCCTCGTGGCCGCGTCGATCGCGCTGGTGATCCAACTCTCGACGAGCTGAGCCTGCCAGAGCGGGCCTTCTACCGAGATCACGGGTTCGCCTGGAAATACGACGCTGCCTTCGGGTGCGGCGTCGACGTCGCAAACGAAACGCGCGTCTTTCAAGCGGTCGCGCATCGTCGGATCAATCGCGCCGACGGTGAGCAGCCACTCGAGTTCTTCAGGTCGAAGTCGAAACCGCTCGAGCGCATCGAGCAGCGCCTCGAGACCCGCAACGACGAAGAAGCCTTCGCCTGCGATCGGAGTGAGCACGCATTCGAAGGTCGCGCGCGCATTGCCACGACCGGCGTGCACGAGCGCTGTCGCAGCGAGAAATGCGTCGAGTCCGAGTGACAGAACGCTGGTGGTGAGCACCGGCGGAAGGGGCGGCGGCATGAGCGATCATGATGCGCCAACTGTGGCGCGCCGCGCGAGCGCTATCGTGTTCGCCGCGACTTGTTTCGCTTCGATGACGCACGTGCCTTGCTGGCCGCCCTCGGTTTTCGCGGTGGCGGATCGGGCTTGGTTTGGCTCGGTTCGGCGGTTGTCGTCCACAGATAAAGCTGCGCGGGGCGATGTCGGCCCGTGCGTCTCTCTGTCGCCGCGGGTTCGACGACCTTCTGCGCGAGCAAACGCGAACGGAAGTTTCGCTTGTCGACCGCGTGTCCAATCACCGCCTCGTACACGTGCTGCAGTTCGCCCAAGGTGAACCGCGGCGGCGTGAACTCGACCACTGTCGTTGGTCCAAAGCGTGACACCTCTTCGCGAATGCGCGTGAGCGCGCGCGAGAGAATGTTGATGTGATCGAACGCCAGCTTCAGGGAGCCCTTCGACCCAGGCAAGAGTCCGATTTGCGAAACAGGCTGCCACTCGGCCTGTGCTGCGTCGTCACCTGCGCGCACTTTGCGAGTTCGCGTTCCTGCAGAAACCGCAAATGCAAAATACGCGACACTCACCGTGTGGCCGCGCGGATCGCGTCCCGGATCACCGAATGCACCGAGTTGCTCGAGTCGCATTCCCGTCAGGCCAGTCTCTTCGTGTAGCTCACGTGCTGCGGCCCGCTCGAGGCTCTCGCTCGCATCGACAAAGCCGCCTGGCAACGCCCAAAGACCACGAAAAGGCGGCTTGCCACGCTTGATGAGCAACACGGCAAGCTCACTCGCGCGAATGGTGAAGATGACAACGTCGACCGTGACAGCAGGGCGCGGAAACTCGTAAGTAACAGACACGCGCGGAGGATGGTGTGTCACCTACACGATGTCAACCGACACAAGGTTCGTCGTGACGCGCGCGAAAGTGATCGTCACACCCGCTTGGCTAGCTCTGCAATCGCTCGCGGCGTCGCGGCGTCTTCGAGCAAGAGTGGCAAGAACGCTGGCGGGATCGGCAGCTCTTTCGACAAGCGCGCAAGACTCTCCGCTTGAAAACGCTCGCGCATCGAACGTGCCGCGGCTGCCGAGATTGCGCCGCCCTGACGCACGTCGGCCAACGTGGTTGTCACTGCGCAGAGGGTCGTGCGCTCTTCCTTGGAGAACAGCGGAGGCAACACGCAATTGACCACCACTTGTGCGATCGGCAGACCCAACTCTTTGTCGAGTGCGTTCGCGAGCTCGAGCGTCTCTGTGGTCGGCATCTCTTCGGGCAGCGTCACGAGCACGACACCCGACGCTTTGGGATCGCGAAACATCGCCCACGCACGCTCAGCGTCGCGGCGGAGCATCCCTGGCGGTACGATTTCGACGATCACTTTGGGCACTCGCAGCATGTCGAGACCATGACCGGTCGCGGGCGCGTCGAGGATCACCACGTCGTATTTCAGGCGGCCCTCTGTGTCGGTCTCGGTCGTGTGCCACCACGCCTTGCCAAGCAACGACCACTCCTGCATGCCAGGCACTGCGCGGAAAAACGTGCGCACGTACTTGTTGTCGAACAGCATCGTGTAGAGCGCCTTCGATTTCAGCGCGATCGAGCCGTATTCTTCGAGCGCTTGATCGGGCGTCATGTTCACGGCCCAAATGTTTCTGCCGGCTTGCATCACCTCAGCGCCGATCAGGTCGCAGCCGAGCATGGCGGAGAGGCGCTCCTTTGCGTTGCACATCGCGACAAGAACGCGCTTGCCCTGTCCCGCGAGCGCGACGGCATGCGCAGCGGCGACCGTGGTCTTGCCGACACCACCCTTGCCTGTGACGATGAGAAAGCGTCGGTCACCGAGTGCAGACATGCGAGGTCAGTCGTCTAGCACGGCCCATGGTTTCATCCGGCCCGAAGTTGCTCTACATCACTTGTGACATGACGAACTCGGCTCGGCTGTTCGCGCTTGGCGGCCTCGGCGAGATCGGGATGAACTGCCTTGCCATCGAGCAAGACGGCCAAGTCATGATCGTCGACTGCGGCATCACGTTCGATCATCGCGGGCTCGGCATTGACGTCGTGCATCCAGAACTGGGCGCGCTCGAGGCCTATCGCGACCGCATCGCGGGCGTCGTCATCACCCACGGACACGAAGACCACATTGGTGCGCTGCCCTATTTTCTAAGACGTTTCGACGTTCCGGTGTGGGCTCCCCCCTACGCGCTCGGTCTCATTCGAGATCGCATTGCCGACCACGAAGTGTTGGCGCATGCGCACCTCGAACACACGACGCCGCGTGTTCCGTTTCGTGTGGGGCCTTTCGAGGTCGAGCCGATCCGAGTGACGCACTCCATCGCAGACGCGACGGCACTTGCGATCAAAACGAACGCGGGCATCGTCATTCATACAGGCGACTTCAAGTTTGACGAGACGCCCCCTGACGGCGAGCTGTTCGACGAGGCGCGTTTTTCGGAGCTCGGCGATCAAGGTGTTGCGCTCTTGATGAGTGACTCCACGAACATCGACGCGCTTGGCACGACCTCGAGCGAAGCCGAAGTGGGCGCCGCGCTTCAAGACGTGATCGAACGTGCCGAGGGCGCCGTCGTCGTGGCGATGTTCGCTTCCAATGTGCATCGACTTCGCATGCTCGGTGACATCGCGCGTCGCACGCAGCGTCGCATCGTGCCCATGGGTCGCAGCGTGGAGAGGCACGCGGCTGTCGCGCGGCAGACGGGCTATCTCGCGTGGCCCAGCGATCTGGCGTGGTCTGCATCTCGCGCGCGGGAGCTCGAAAAGAGGCAAATTTTAGCCGTGGCGACAGGTACTCAAGGCGAGACACGCGGCGCCCTCAGTCGCCTCGCGCGCGGAGAGCATCCGGGTCTCGCGATCGGTCCTGGCGACACAGTGATCCTCTCGAGCCGCGCCATCCCTGGAAGTGAACTCGAAGTCTCGGCCATGATGACCGAGTTGCTCCATCGCGGAGTCTCTGTCGTTTCTTGGTCGAGCGATCGCCGCATTCACACGAGCGGTCATGCTCACCGCGCCGAGCAGAAGCGCATGCTCGAACTCGTCCGGCCGCGCAGTTTCATTCCGCTCCACGGCACGCTCCATCACTTGATGCGCCACGCGGAGCTCGCGCGGGAGACAGGCGTCACTGATGCACACGTGATCGAAAACGGCGACGTGATCGAGCTGGATTCAAGCGGTCTGCGCAAGGTCGGTCGCGTCGCGGTCGGCAGAGTGCACTGCTGGGATGGCGAAGCGCTCTCTCCCAATGTGATTCGCGAAAGACGTGCGATGGCTGCCGAAGGGCTGGCCGCGATCGTGCTCGACATTCGCGAGGGTGTCCTCTTGAGTGTGACGGTCACGACGCGCGGCATTCTCGACGAGGCCACACGACGTCGGACGCTTGCAGACGTCGAGCGCGAAGCAAGAGATGCGTGGCTCGCAACGTCGCGCAGCGATCGTGAGTCCATGCTCGAAGCGGTCCGGCTTGCTGCTCGTCGTGTGTTCCATCGCGCGTGCGGCATCAAGCCGACCACCGTGGTGAGCGTCGTCGAGCGCACATGATCGGTCGCGCACGCCTCGCAGGACCCTTCGTCGTGCGTGCGCTCCGTGCGTGCGACCGCGAAATCGCAGCAGCTTTGCCGCGCGTTTTGCGATCAGCAGATGAAGAAGCCGTTCACGATCTGCGCGTGGGCATCCGTCGCATGCGCGTCCTGTTGAAGCTCGCGCGTCCGGTGCTCGGCCGTCATTACGCGGACTCGGTTCGGGCCGCATACACGGTCGTCCATCAATCGACAGGCGAGTTGCGCGACGCCGAGGTACTCGACGACACCTTGGGCGCGCTCGACATCGCGGACGGCGCGTTCGCGTCGTGGGTGGCCACGCGTCGCAAGCGAGAGGCGTCGCTGCGCCGCGCGGTCGTGCGCAGTCTCGAAGCGGGCGACCTCTCTGTTGCGAGTAATCTCCTGCATGCACTCATCTTGCTGCCGCTCGATCCGTCGCGTGATCGGCCGCTCGTGAAGTTCGGCAAGCAGTCAGTCGTCGGTGCCTACGATCGCATGCGCAAACGCGACGGCGTGAGCACGGAAAACGTCGCTGGATTGCACGCGCTGCGTATCGCATACAAAAGTTTGCGCTACGCCGCGGAGATTCTGTCGGTCGCGCTCCCCGAAGCGCTCGCGGCTTGCGCAGCGCCTGCAGCCAAGTTTCAAAAACGCCTCGGCGAAATTCACGATGTCGATGTTGCCATCGAGGTGGTTCGGCGTGCACGGAGCCTGCCTGCGCACACCAAGACTCGCTCGCTCGCCTTGCTCGCCGAGGGTCGACTTCGCACCGTGGCCAAGTATCTCGCAGAGCCAAAGCTCGAGATGTCCACTAAAACCGCCACACGATCGGACTCAACCGAGAGCGCGGATCTGGCTACAAACAAGCCGCACGCGCAGTTCAGTCCTCCGTGAAGTTGGCCGTGAAGTTGGCCACGCCTGCGCGACCTTTTTACGATCGCGATCGCACGTGTCTCTCTTCGAACTACGCTCGGTCTTTCCATGGCTCGCCCTCGCGGCGGGGACGTTGGTCGGCATGCACGGCTTGCCAACGCTCGCGATCGCATCGCGAGGCATGGAACACGTCGAGGCGCCGGCCAACGTCGATCCGCCGCCTACCGTCGACCCGGCGCTGCTGCCGAATCCTGGGCCGTGGCCGCCTCAGAACCCCGAATGCAACCTCACACGGGCTTGGTTGCTTGCAGAAGGTCCCGCGCGAGAACCGCACGATGGGCGCCGCTTCGTCACACTGACGTTCGACGACGGACCTCGTCCAGAGACCACGCCAGAGATTTTGCGGCTGCTTCACGGCGCCCACGTGCAGGCGACATTCTTCTTCATTGGTCGTTACCTCGAAGGAGAAAAGCAACGCGCGCATGAGTCACGCGCCATCGTCCAGAACGCGCTCGCCCAAGGACATTGGGTGGGTAGTCATACGCACAATCATTCGCGGCTCACGTCCCTCACACGAACCCAAGCGCTCGCAGAGATCGACGACGGCATCGACGCGATCGCAAATGTGACCGGAAAACCGCCTGTTTTGTTTCGTCCGCCGTTTGGTCAACTCGACGCGTTCACAGAAGAACACTTGCACGAGCGTGGACAAGAACTGGTCATGTGGAGCATCGAGGCGAGCGACATGAAGTCGAGCGACGCGAACGCCATGACCGAGAGTCTCGAGGAACAACTCGACTTCGCGGGTGGTGGCGTGGTGCTTTTGCATGACGTGCGTCGATCGACCGTGACCGTGCTCGCGCGTCTGCTCGAGTGGTTGCATGCGCGGCGCTTCGATCCCGAGCGTCCCGAGCGCCCCGGCTTCGTCGTCACCGATCTGCTGACATACATGCGCGAGACAGCGGCTCACCCACAACCCTACGCAGACAGGACCGCTCTCGAGATCGCACGCGCGGCCGAGTGGCGAAAAGATCATCCTGAGCAACGCGCGCCACAAGACGTGATGGACGAAGACAATCCTCTCTAGACCGACAAAACACGAACGGCGCGCTCCTACTCGAGGACACGCGCCGTCAATGGTTTCTAGAGAAAGCGGCTTAGGGCAACACGCCTTCGGCGTTGGGCAGAGTCTCTGCTTCGCGATTGAAGACTGCGCGCGCGAGAAGCAGACCGAGCTGCGGGCCGTATTCGGCATCCAATTTTACGCGGGTTTTTTGCCCGTTCGAGAAGGTGATGTCGAGAGCCTCAGTGCGATTCCAGAAGTCTCTTGTGAGCTTGTGGTTTTGATTCGCCAGCGCATTGGCCGCTGCATTGATGCCTGCTGAAATGGCCATGCCGATCAGTCCGCCGCCGCCACCCGACGCAGTCTTGCGAATCGGATTGATGTCCGCCATGTGTCCCAGCGGATAGCTCTCCGGTGGTTTTCCGGGCGGGCCGAACACGATGAGTCTGCGATTGGTCACCACGTGCGCGACGGGCTTCCACTTCTCCATCAGCACTCCATAAATGATGAAGCCGATGCCGATGATCAAGACGAGGAGAAACACACCCAAGACGATGTAGATGACCTTCTCCATCGTGTAGCTGTGCTTGCGAAACCAAATGACCCGTTCGCCCTGCTCGAGTGGCTGACCGAGAACGGTCGGTCCTCCAGGATGTTGCATGGGTGCAGGCCCGTAACCAGGCTGCGGCACCATCTGTTGTTGTTGTTGTTGCTGCTGCGGCGGTCCGTACATGGAGCGCGAGCTTAGCGGAGTCGCGGCGAACGTCTATAGCGACTCAGCCACCGCGATCTCGACCGAAGACGACTCGTCAGGGTTTGACGTCCAAGAGCTCGATGTCGAATACGAGCGTCGCATTTGGCGGAATTTGTGGGGGCGCGCCGCGTTTGCCGTAGCCGAGCTCGGGAGGAATGGTGACCTTGCGCACGCCTCCCACCTTCATGCCAACGACTCCGCGCTCGAAGCCTTTGATGACCATGCCTTGGCCGATGCGGAACTCGAACGGCACTCCGCGAGGTTTGCTCGCATCGAATACCGTCCCGTTTTGCAGCGCGCCGGTGTAGTGCACGCGCACTTGGTCGCCGGGTTTGGCTTGCGCCCCGTTGCCGGGCACGACCTCGTCGATGTTGAAGTTGGCCACACGCTGCGGCGCGGGGAGTGCGTCGTGCTTGCCGCTTGCGGTCGTGGGTTGGCTTGCGATTGGATCTTCGGATCGCGCGCAGCGTTGCCCGTTCCACTTCCAACCTGATCCGCAGATCGAGTCTCCGCGCTCCTCGTCGGTCATCGTTTTTGCGTTGGCCGCGTCTCTCATCGCTACGGTGTTGGGTCCGCCGCAAGCGACGAAGACAAGCAGGAAAAAAAACGCAAGAAGGCGCATGCCGCGCGGACAATAGGCTTGCCGGCGTGTTTGGCGAAAGTCGAAACTGCTCAACGGTCGTCGCGTGACACTAGTTGACGGGGGGCGGCTCCGGCACTTTGCCGTCGTCGATCACGCACGACGCGAGATCGAAGAACATGAACTCGAGCGCGGCTTCTTGCTCGGTCATGCTGGTCAAGCTGCCATTGCCGACGTGAATGTCCGAGCCAACCGCGCGTCCGCAACGTTGATCGGGCGGTAGGTTCGTCGGCATGTTGA
>JAYVXK010000124.1:0-2559 GCA_043785265.1 Myxococcales bacterium
GCGCCGAGGACCGCCGGAAATGAATCCAGGAACCTGTCGCGGAATCCAGGAGTTGTCACCAGGGTCGAGCGTCCGGCGCCAAGCGGCCTGGATTCGGTCAGACGACACACTGCCGATTCGTCATGAACGTTCGACCGCGACGATGTTCTACGAACCCAGCAAGACAGCTCTCACGGACGCCGGCAAACACGCCGCGCTCAAACTCTATGCTGTGTGCGATCGGTTGTTGTCTGCAGGAGCAACCTCTCTGTTCGACCGACCCAGCGTCGCCGATGCAGACCTCGCGTTCATGGTGCAGCGACTCATCATCAGCGGGGACGAAGTGCCATCGAAGGCTCGCGCGTTCGCTGAAGCGCAATGGAAGCGTCCCACGATCGCGAAGTTCGTGAACCTGCCGCGCAAGCCATTCGTTGCTTATTGAGCCATGATTGGACGTGCTCGGCATTCGTCGATTGACGAGTGAGTACCCCGACGGTACTTGTCACGAAGAGTCGTTTTTTGCGGGACTAACTCAGTTGGTAGAGTGCCAGCTTCCCAAGCTGGATGTCGCGGGTTCGAATCCCGTGTCCCGCTCAATTCTAAGAGAAGCGTAAGCAATTCTGGTTACTTCGAGACAGCGGCTCTCAGTCGTGTCCGCCCGGTTGCCTGCTGAACGTTCGCATCACCGCTTTTCGATCTTCTCCGACCGCGTGCAGGTAGCGAGCGGTCGTCTCCAGATCTTTGTGCCCCATCAATTCGCGCACGGCTTCGACGTTCGCACCATTGCGCATGGCGTGAGTGCCGAACGCGTGGCGCAGGCCGTGGAAGCTCCACGGTGCTTTGATGCCAACCCGTCTCTGCAAAGCAACAAACGCCTTGTAGAGCTTCTGTCGGGTCACGGGCCGCCCGAGGTCGTCGCTCACCACGAGTGCCTCGCTGGCCTTGCCGCGCACGGTGTCCGCGAGAACGTCGCGAAGTGGATCGACGATCTCGATCGTTCGTTCCGCTCGCCCCTTCGTCGTCCACACCTGATCGTGTGAGAACGCGCGTCGGGTCGAGAGAACGCTACGCACCATGTCAATGTCTGCGACACGAAGCGCCCGCACTTCGCCGCTGCGCTCGCAGGCATAGAACGCAAGCGCAATGGCGGTTCGCAGCCATCCAGCACTCGCGTCGATCAGTTGTTGCACAACTTCGATCGTTGGCGCTGACGGCAGCTTCGATGGTGGGCGATGCACCAGTGGAAGCGTGGGCATCACAGCGATAACCCCGTGCTCAACAGCGGTCTTCAAGATGCTTCGCAGCAAGATGAGGTGTTGCCGTGGTTGAGTGTCTCGCGCTCGCACCGTCGATTCGAGTAGTCGAAATTCCTTCGCACCAATCTCGCCGATACGCGCACGACCGAGTGTATCGATCACTCCCTCTTTCCAAAGGAGGCGAAGATACTTCTCGCGGGTCGCCGGGCTGTAGCTTGGAAGCACGAGCGGGACGAATTGATCCCGCACGAAGCTTTCAAGCGTGGGCGACGGCGGTGTGACTTCGACCGTGCCGTGGTCCACCGCGTAGCGCATGAGGCGCTCCGCTTCTGCGTGCGCGCCGCCAGAAGTCTGCACGCCCGCATCCCGACGATAGCGCTGCTTGCGCCCGTCCTTGTCTCGAAATGGAAAGTCAATGATCAGGATCTTGCGGCCCCCGCGCTTTATCGCGCGGACGCCAGATCGATTTTTTGTGCCCATGAAACCTCCATGGGCCGTTCACACGTAACGCCGCGAAACGTAGCACGGCGCAAGGCGACGGCCGAGACTCACTTCGGCAGCGTGCTCGCATCTGCCGATGGAACGTACAGTCGCCAAGAAGTGCCGAATTTTTTTGCGACTACGCCCCCCAGGCCCAGTCGCGCGACGACCTCGCCGTTCTCGTCGCGCGAAGCACGGCGGCAGCGCGCGCGCAAAGCCTGTGGTTCGGTGTCGAGCTTCGCAGCTGCAACTTCGATTGAATCCCAAAAGTGCCCGAGCGGTTTAGACGCATGTCGGTGCCGAGGCTTGCCCGTAGTCATCACACACGTCCGTTCGTGCGCGCATAGCTCGTGGGGTGGGGCTTTGGCGGGGCCGTTGTGATTTCACGCAACACCATCTCATCGAGTTCTTGCAGCATGAGGCAACCCTACGCGGTGCAATGAACGTAACGAAACGCGTTGGTTGCGTTCCGAAACCACGTGCTAGGTTTTGCGTCGCTGTGCCGCCTCGGCGGCGAGCGAAGATCGCTTGGCGTCGAACTCATTTCGAGGCATGTGGTGGCCGAGTGCATGCGCTAACTTCGACGCAGCCGCATAGGCGCTCACGAGTTTCGATCGACCGCCCGGTCGCTCTTGGGGGCCCGCGATGAGCCAACGATCTCCAGTCGCTGCGATCATCGTTCGGAGGGCCTTGATCGCGCTCGCGTGTCGGATCGGGCTCAAAGGATCTAGCAAGGGCTTGGGCGTCCCGACTCCGCGCGTGCGGAGCTGGTCAAGAATCAGTGGTAGCGCCTTGTCTGCGCACGCCGGTAGCAGCATCCCCGCCATGTTGAAGCATTGAACCA
>JAYVXK010000125.1:0-2559 GCA_043785265.1 Myxococcales bacterium
ATGTTGCCCGTATTCGGCGGGATTTCAGGCTCTACGAGAGCAATGTGAAAGGGCCGAGCTGGAGCCGTGGCGCGCAAACGAAATGCCATGGACACACGCTTACCTTGACGTGGATTGCGCGCCAAACGTACGCTCGCTGTTCGGATGATTTCGTCTCGTAGGGTCTTCGCCATCACCGCGGCTCTCAGCTTGGCCTCGTTCGCCCAGGGGGCGCGCGCGGACAACATGGATCCTGTGACCGAAAGGCTGGTCGTTCAGCCATCGGGTCCGTATCCGAACGGCATTGATCCAGGCTCAGCGTGCCAATCTGTGGCCGCCAATCCCGAGGCCGCGATCAGTTTTGGCAAGACGCCGAACAACTTCTTGTGCCGACCACACAATGCGGCGTTCGCAAATCTGATCAGCGAACTCGGTTTCGCGATGGCTCCCTCCGCGTTGCACCCTGCGCGAACGACAGGAATCGGCGGGTTCGCGCTCACGATCGAGGCTGCCTACACGAAGATCAACGCAGACGGCGTGGCCACTGACAAAGACTCGGGCCAGACGATGTCGTACTGGAAGCAGGGAACGCAAGGTGCGCGAGACCCCAACACCAAGGCGTTCGGAACGACCAACAACGCCCCTGACTCGATTCTGCAGCTCTATTCGCTGAAGGCGCGCAAAGGGTTGCCGCTTGGGTTCGAGATCGCAGGCGCCCTCGGCTACATGGCCAACACGACTCTGTGGGTCGTGGGTGCAGACGTTCGTTGGGCACCACTCGAAGGGTTTCGCACCGGCGCTCTTGGCATCATTCCAGACATCGCCGTCGGTGGCGGCGTGCGCACTCTCGCGGGCACGAGCAAGTTCACACTGACGACAGTCGGTCTCGACGTGCAGATCTCCAAGCGCATCGCGATCGCGGATAGCTCGCAAATCACGCCCTATATTGGCTATCAGCGCCTTTGGATTTTTGGCGACTCGACCATCATCGACTCGACTCCGAATGTCGATCCTCTCAAGCAGTGCGGCTACCAAGGTCCTGATCCATCGACTGGCTCGCCTACGTGCGCAAACAAGCTCTCGAATAATGCGCCCGCGAACAGTGACTTCAACAACAACTTCGTTTTTCAAAAAGTGCGCACGCAACGAAACCGCGGCATCGCAGGGCTCACTTACCGCTACGAGTTTCTCTACATCGCAGGTCAGTTCATGATCGACCTGACGTCGCCCCATGACGACGACGACCGACTGACGGATCAACGGCAATGGACGCTGGCGTTCGAAGCTGGCGTCCACTTCTGACTCGTCGCGCTTCCTTCGTTGCTGCGTGCGCTTGTTGGGTCGCCGCGTGCGCAGGTCGGCCGAGTGAGCCCGTCGGGTTGTCTCATGGCGACCCGCGAGGCGCGAGCGCGATCGATGCGGGAGTGGCTAAAAAGAGCCTGGACGTGCTGCCGGCAGACTTTCGCGTGCACATGAAGAAGGTGATGCATCTTGGTTCGTCACAACACGCGCTGGGTCGCTTCGAAGGAGACGTTTGGTCAGACGAGACCTCGTCCATGTTCGTCGAAGAGCATCGCGATCCATCGCACGACAAGGCTCTGTTGATCTACGTGATGAAAAAACAAGCCGACGGTTGGCAATGGTTCGCGCAAGATGAAACGGGCGTCTTGCTCGACGACAAAACGAACACGACCGTGCGTGCGTCCTGCGCGAGTTGTCACGCAGATGCCCCGAAAGACGGCGTGTTTCTCAGAAGATGACGACTGCGATCACTGCTGCAGTGATCACGAATGCGCACACGAGTGTCGCGACGATGGCCGCGGCGTACGAGGCTCGCAGAGCGGGTCTTGCTGCGTCGCCTTCTAGTTTGTAAGCGCCCTTGAGGAACGCGAGCGAGCTGCGAGTGGGCAGACCGATGCCGACCGAGCCGACGCGAAACGCCGCGCTCACGCCTTGTTTTGCGAGCAACACGAAGAAACCGATCGGGCCGAGTACGACGTCCCACCCCGCCGCGTACAAGCCAAAGCGAAGCGCGCGTGAGGGTTGCGACCTCGCCCCCGACCGCCGCGCGCCCACATCGAGCGCAAAGCCATGAGCGGCGTGAGCGGCGACGAGCATCGATGCAAGTCCGGGGATGGCGAGCACTGCGATGCGCACAGCCGTGCCGCGTAGATCGGGATCGAGTGCGATGTCGCGCAGCCAGAGCGGAGCGATCGCGCTAAAACCAGCCAAAAGCACAAGCCCCAACGTGCCGGCCGCGAACAGCTCACTCACTGCAGCAAAGCGAAGAGCAGGAGCGACAGGACCATCAGGCAGTGCTTCGAAGAACGCTTCAGAGTTGATGGTCGCTGCGTGCGCCGTCGACCACATGCGACCAAGCAGAGTGCCTTCACGTTCCCAAGCGACGATCGCGATGACTCCCGACTTGGAGCGTTCGTCCGAGCAACCGCCGCAATCGGGGTCGCCGCAAATCGCGCAGACGACTGCGGCAGGCACGTCGAACATTTCGCCTTCACCGCGTGAAGACGGTGTCGGCTCCTCTCGCTCGCCCTGTTTTTCAGCTCGCCCAGCCCGCGGCAT
>JAYVXK010000126.1:0-8480 GCA_043785265.1 Myxococcales bacterium
CGGAGGCAAGGACGCGAAGGACTTGAGGAGATCCTGCGAGAGCTCGACAGCGCTCCCTTGACGACTCGTCTCTGCGGCCACGATCGCTTGATCGACTCCGTCACGCATCGCCTCTGCGTTGACCCACCGATTGTCGCGCTCGAACTCGAGGGCGCGATCGATCACGAGGGCGGTAGCTTCGGACACATGAGGTGCCACACTCCTCAACTTGGGAGCTGGCTCTTTGGCCATCTTCAGTACGATCTCGACCGCGTTCCGACCGGGATGCACAGTGCGCCCCGCCAGGATGCGGAAGGCTGCCGCACCCAAAGCAAAGAGATCCGCGCGGTGATCGATCTCGGCGACTCTCCCAGCGGCTTGCTCGGGAGCCATGTAGGAAGGCGTCCCGATGGCAAGTCCGTGCATCGTGCGGACGCCGCTCTCTGAAACGCGCGCGAGCCCGAAATCCAGGATCTTCACGCGAGGCGGTGCGTCTGGCGTCTCCTTGTCTCTCGCCAGAAAAAGGTTCTCGGGTTTGAGGTCGCGATGCACGACTCCGCTCGCGTGAGCCACGACAAGGACGTCTGTGAGTTGCCGGAGGATCCAGAGCATCTCGCGTTCTTCGATCGCTGGCCCAGTCTCGATCCGGTCCTCGAGCGACGCCCCTTCGAGCAGCTCCATCACGAGAAACGCCGAGCCCTTCTCGGGACCACTGGCGACGACGTCATCGTCGAGCACCTTCACGGCGCCTGGATGGTCCACGCGATTGGCCGCTTTGCCTTCACGCAGAAATCGCTCGAGTGCTTCGGGGACGCGACCGATGTCTGGATGCAACACCTTGACCGCGGCGCGCGCTCCATTGCGATGGACCGCTGCGTAGACGGCCGCCATTCCGCCGATGCCGAGCAGACGTTCGAGCGTCCACTTGTCGTTGAGCACCAACCCGACGCGGGCGAGGGCCTGCTCCTCTCGGTCGTCCGGCACGAGGGGACGTTATCTCACAGGACCGCGTCGTGTCACCGCGCGCGTGCAGATCGCGTGTCGAAGCGATAGAAGGTCGAGGTCTCACGGGGTTGACTACGAGTGCAACTGGTGAGGCGCTTCCGGGTGCTATGCTGGTAATCGATGGAGGCACCCATGAGGTCGCCGCTTGGCTTGGGGTTGATGTTGCTTCCACTCATCGGATGCAGCAGCTCGGACACTACGATCACGGGCGACACCGACGCCAACACACCAGACTCGTCACCCACACTCGACGGATCGGTCGTGAGCGACGGCGCCCCGCGCGCAGACACGAGTCCTGGCGTGGACGCGAGCCCTCCCGATCGCTCCAAGTGCAAGCAGGATCCCGACAAGGTCGGCACGACGACGCGCACGTTCGCCGCGACCAGCTACATCGCCTACGTTCCCAAGACCTACGACATGAACACGGCGTCCGCGCTCGTCGAAGTGCTGCATGGAGCCGGCGACACCAACAGCAACTACCTCAATGTGTGGACGAGCGTTGCAGACGCGCGCAATGTCATCCTCCTCGCGCCCGAGGGTTCTTCGCCTTTGGGCGGCGGCTTCACATGGAACACAAGCGACGAGAGCTTCATCCTCGGAGAGCTCGACGATCTCGCCAAGTGTTACAGCATCGACGCGAAGCGCCGCATCCTCCATGGCTACTCCGCAGGGGGAATCATGGCCTACCTCTTCGGGCTCGCGGACGCATCCAAGTACTGCGGGATCGCCATCTTCTCCGCGGACCTGGGAACAGCAGAGTACTTCAACAACGGGACGCTGCTGCCCTCCTCGTGGCTCATCCCGGTGAGTCACTTTCATGGGATGAGCGATCAGAATTTTCCGATCGCCGCCGCGCTCAAAGGCATCGACACTCTCAAGGCAGCCAACCACCCGACCTATTGGCACCCGATCCCGGGCGGACACGGGGCGACTCCGACCCCAGCGAACGCGCTGCAGGAGTTCGATGACCTGAAGGGATCGACGGCGCCCTGACACGGGGACGGGTGCGGGGACGGGAACGGGACGGGGACGGGGACGGGCGGGAACAGGAACGGGGACGGGGACCGCGGACGGGTGCGGGGACGGCGGACGGCGGACGGGGACGGCGGACAAGGCTCGCGCCACGTCGCGCGCTCTCGCTGATCTACACGATGTGCGGTTGACTGGACTCTTCATGATCCGGCGTCTTTTACGGCGAATTGACGCGCGACTCGCGGCACGAAGCCTGCTGGAGAACTCGTATGATTCGAAGTTTCCGTAGCTCGGCAACCCTCTGCGCAATCGTGTGGGCAGCTGCGGGGTGCTCCGGAGACGACACGCCGAACAGCGTGCAAGCAGTGATCGACAGCGGTGCAGGTTCCGAGTTCGATGCGCGTTCCGAGAGCGCTCCGCCAGTCGTGCATGGTCTGCGTGCTGAGTACTACTTCGAGTACATGGACCTCGCGCTCGAGCGCGTCGAGCCGACACTCGATCAGAACTGGGACACCCAAGCCCCTTCCACAGCGGTGGGGCGCACGCGATTCTCTGCGCGATGGACTGGCACGCTGGTTCCAGAGGTGAGCGGCGCGCACAAGATCATCACCGAGTCGGACGACGGCATTCGTGTGTGGGTCAATGGCGTGCGTGTCATCAACGACTTCACGGGTCACTTCGTGAAGCGCGATGAAGCCGTCGTCGACCTGAAGGCTGGGGTTGGTGTCTCGATTCGCGTCGACTACTTCCAGCTTGATCTTGGTGCGTCCGCGCGCCTCCTGTGGTCGGCGCCTGGGGTGGCGGAAGAAGTGATACCCCAGACGAACCTCCTCGCTGCCGCGACGCCAAGCGGCCTTCGTGGTCCGAAGCCTCCCTACACGAATCCGGTAGTTCCCTTTGACTGCCCCGATCCAGGGGTCGTCGGAGTTCCCGCGAACGGCGGCACCGATTACGACTTGGTGTGCACGGGCGGCAAGTTTCCCATTCGCACGTCGCGCGGGCTGGTGTTCTGGAAAGACACGGGTGATGCGCTCCTTCCTGCCGGAAAACCAGCCTGGGCGGCGAACGGGTTTCGCAACTGGGCGCCTGAAATCCACGCCGTAGGCACGGGCTTCGTTGCGTACTTCACCTCGGTCGATGGATCCGATGTGCTCTCGATCGGAGCCGCGCACGCGACCAACGCACGCGGTCCATACACGGACATTGGGCAAGCGCTCGTGCAAGATCCCGCGGGGGTGATCGACGCGACATTCTTCGAAGACGACGACGGCTCGCGTTGGCTCTTCTACAAGATCGATGGCAACGCGCACGGTCTACCCACGCCGATCTTTGCGCGTCGTCTCGCCCCCGATGGCGTCTCCTTCGCGGCGGGCTCAAAGGCAAAGCAGGTGCTCGTCAATGATCCGCAGTCATGGGAAGGTGGTGTCGTCGAAGCACCTTGGGTCGTGAAGCGCGGCGGCGTCTACTACCTGTTTTATAGCGGCAATGTGTATGACTACCGGTACCGCACCGGGGTCGCACGCGCGCTAAAAGTCGACGACTCCTATGTGAAGCATGGCGCGCCCATCCTCACGAACAACGCACGATGGGTTGGACCTGGTCATGGCTCAGTCGTCATCGCCAATGGGAAGGATTTTTGGGTTTATCACGCGTGGGACAATGCCGGAAATGGCACCAATGGAGCAGGAAGGTTCATTCTCGTGGATCGCATTGACTGGGTGAACGGCTGGCCTGAGATTCATGGTGGAAGCCCGAGCGACACGCCGCAGCCGTGGCCGGGTGAAGACGGGTTGTGAACAGCGGCTCCAGTTTCCCGTCTGCCGTCCCCGTCCGCCGTCCCTGTCCCCGCTCCCTTCGCCGCCTCCGAGCACGCGGATCGCAACCAGAGTTCTACTTCCTGCGGAAATTGCGACGAGGGCTGGAGCATTCTCCTCCAATATCCCCCATTTCTAACGCTATTTGGTGATCGATACGCTTGACTGTCCCCAGCAAGCCGATAGCCTGAACGGACCCCACGCTCTCGAGGATGGCCCATGAAAAAGATCTTTGCGCTTAGCGCGCTCTCCGTGCTCGTCGCCTGCTCATCAAGCGCTCCGGCCCCCGGTCCGACCACTGTTCAGGATCCCGGCACGGCTGCGCCGACGGCCACCAATCCGCAAGGCGTCGCTTATCCGACGACCAACATCGGATACACGGTTCGCACGCGAATTCCGAACCTCAAGTTCGTGGGCTACAAAGCCGCTTCGCCTACAGGGCAGCTCACCACGACGGGCACGCCACCTGTCATCCAGCTTGCCGACCTCTACAATCCCAACGGCACCAACGGAAATACCATCATCATCCACATTTCGGCTGGCTCACGATGGTGCCCGCCCTGCAACGCAGAAGCCTCTGAGATCTCGGGATACGACTATCAAACCAACAAGCGTACTGGTCCCGGCATCGCGGCGAACCTTGCGCCCATTGGTGTGGTCTTCGTCAACGCGCTCATTGACGGGTTCACTCCAGGCACTGCGGCGACCCTCGATGACCTCCGTGGTTGGGTGGACGATCACCAGGTGAACTTCACTCAAGTCCTCGATCCCGCGACGACTGAGTCGGCGAGCTTCTTCCTCGGCGCATCAATTCCGTGGAATGCGGACATCGACGCGCGTTCGATGGAGATCATCAACATGCAGCAGGGTTCTTCGGCGAACCTCGAGCAAGAGTTGACGCTCCTCGCGAACAAGACCAAAGCCAAAACACCGATGCAGTGAGCTGAACGCTCCGACTGAAGTCGGAGTGATTGGTTCGTCGTGCGAAGGACGAGGTGATGGCGATTGTGCGGTACAATCTGCGCGAAGCATTCGCGCGGAGAGCGGTCACTCTTGCGAGGCCGCACCTCGCTACGGCGATTGGTTGTGTCGCGTTGCTTTCGACAGCAGACGCGCATGCGCTCGATCTTCCCAAGATTGACAAGATCCCCGTCAAACTCGAGGTGACCGAGGCGAGCTTTCTCGTGCAGCGATTCAATCCGCGCACGCTCTCGCATGAACTCCAAGGAGACGGCTACTTCGGTTATTGGGTCAATCGACTCAACCTCGCGCTGTCGTGGTGGCGACTCACCGTGGGGACGCGCCTCGATTCGTCGGTCTGGTGGCGCGAGCCCAACTGGGTCATGCCGGACGACACCGCTGCGCAACACCAAAGTCAGCAGGACCAAGTCGGCCAAGACTCTTACCGCTTTCCGCAGACCATTTATCCCGCCAAACTTTGGGTGACTTACAACGCGCCGGGGGTCGAGGTCACTCTCGGCGACGCGTATGTGCAGTTCGCGCGCGGACTCGTCACCTCCATGCGCAAGCTGGACGATCTCGGAATCGACACCACAGTTCGCGGTGGCAAGATCGCCATCACCAAAGGACCGTTCGCGGTAACAGCGGTCGCTGGCGTCACCAATCCCGCACGCGTCGACGAGGCAACAGGCAGCATGTTGTTCTTGCAGCGGGACGTGTCGTCCAGACTCGATGGCAACAGACCCGTCGATTCGACCGCGCCCAATCCCGTATTCGGATCAGACGGACTCGTTGCGGGCGAAATTCAAGCTGGGCGAGGCCTTCCCATCGTGCTCGCCACGAGCGCCTCGCGCTACACACGCTGCGCACCTTACGCCTACGACGCGAGTGGGAAGATCATCCCAAACGGTTTGCGCAGCGAGTTCGGTGGCGTGTGCGACGGAGACTCCGTCCAGAAATGGATGAACTCGATTCATGACAGCACCGCGACACGCAACGCCACCGAGATAGACGTGGTCGCGCAGTCGGTGGAGGTCCCCAAACTTGGTCATTTGGGAAGCATCTATGTGGTCGGCGCGATCCAAAGACGGCACTACGACTTCAACCCCGATCTCAACGGCGCGTCTGCAGAGGGCAACGCGATCTACGGCTCGTATTCG
Organism: Myxococcales bacterium; assembly: GCA_043785265.1. Classification (GTDB taxonomy): domain Bacteria; phylum Myxococcota_A; class Polyangia; order Polyangiales; family Polyangiaceae; genus JANYHY01. The sequence continues at coordinate 5,891 of JAYVXK010000126.1, forward strand.
GGCTCGTACGGCCCCGTCACGAATACCTTCGAGTTCAAGAGCTACAGAAACTTTCGGCCAGTTTTGGCAGGCGTGAACAGCGGGCGCGCCGGCGCTTTCGCGTTCGTCTCGTACGCCACGCCACCCACCACAGAAGTCCTCACACAGGACAACTTGGGCACCAACGACTTCAACGCGTGCGTCACTGGTGGACGTCTTCGGACGGACATTCGCATGAGCAAACACTTGCTCACGTATGTGCAGGGCATTTACGAGGTCACCAAGAGCGAGCAGTCTGGCACGACCTGCGACAAGAACGGCGACGTGACGGGTGTCGCCGCGGCGCGGCCCGACTTTTATACGAATTACGTTTGGGACGGGACTGCGGGCATTCAATTCGACTGGGACGAGGGGAAGTCTTATGTCTACGCGCTCGCCAACGCGCGCAACGACGTGCATGGCACCGGCGAGAGATACCTGCAGCAATCGGACATGGAATACACGGTGAGCTTGTACTTGGGGAAAGGCGCCTCCAAGGCCTTGCACGGCGGCTCTTCGCTCGAGTTCACCGGACGCAACCGCCACCGCTATTGGGAAGACGAAAACAAGACGGGCGGCAAACCCTTCCCCTGGTTCGAGGGTGAGAACTACGTCGCGCTGAAGGTCGCACCCAAGTGGGTGTTCACGGCGGGAATGGAATACACATCGAGGACCGATCTTCCCAATACGTATTTCAATGGATCGGTCATCTACAAATTCAACTCGGCGTCGAACCTCAAAGTGTTTGCCGGTCAGCAGCGCGGTGGGTTGAAATGCATCAGCGGCGTGTGCCGAATCTTTCCCGCATTCGACGGCGCCCGGCTCGAATTGACCGTGCGGTTCTGATCGTGCGCCAGAGCCAAATTCAGCTAGGATTAGGCTCATGAGGGTCGCGCTTGTCGCTTCGCTGTTTGTCGCCGTCGGGTGCGACTTCTTCCTCGGCACAAACGAGCCATGGCCTCTCGATGCGGGTGCTGGTGAGGCTGGCGAGACTGCGGCCCCAGAAACGAACCCGGCGGGCGAGATCTGCCCTACGGCTAACCTGGGTCACACGCCTCACACGCGTATCGCGAACCTCAAGTTCAAAGGATACAAACCCACTGGCACCAGTCCCATCTCGCTCGCGGGTGATCCGGTCAACGTCAACCTGTGCGACTTCTACAATCCCACTGGGAAGAACGGAAACTACAAGGTCATCCACATCGCGGGCGCCGCGGGATGGTGCGGCCCCTGCCAACACGAGGCCTCGGACATTTCTGGATTCGACTACACGACTGCTCAGCGCACCGGCCCGGGAATCGCAGCGGACGTCGCACCGCTAGGAGTCGTGTTCTTGGAGGTGCTCTTTGGTGGAGATTCGGCCGGCTCTGCGCAGGCGGACTTCAACGACCTTCGACAGTGGATCACGATCCACCAATCAAACTTTCCCTCGGTGATCGATCCCGGGCCTACCCAGTTGAGAGACTTTCTCGATGGGAAGACGCTTCCGTGGAACGCGGATATCGACGCGCGCTCGATGGAGATTCTCAAGTCGGGCATTGGCTCCGACCCCATGCTCGAAGACTCGCTCAAAACGCTGGTCGCAAAGGTGAATTCAACCTCACCCATGCAGTAGAGCACTGCTACTTCAGACGTATGCCGACGATGCCGATCATCGGAATGCCGTTTCCAGCGCCAGGATCCGAACTCACAGTCATTCCGTCTGCGCTGACGTGGCCCGTGCCGATCGCTGCCCAGCCACCGTAGGGAGCGGGTGGTTTGGACGCGCCGTTGTTGGCTCCGTTGAGGAACAACTCCACCGCAGCGTTTGCGGCCCAGTTCTTCGTGTTGGGCACCTTCAACCCAGCAGATGGTGTGAGCAGGGTGTTTACTGGCGCGAGTCCCCAGAGGACTTCAAGTTTGAGAGTCGTGTCGAAGTAAGGTGGCGCTTTGTCCAAGGGAACTTGTGCCGCTCGAAACTTGTGCCAATTCGGATCGGAAGACTCGGATGCATCGAACATGAAGGAGCTCGCAGCGACCGTGAGCGTCACGCCGTTGGAAACGAGATCGCCACCCGCGTTCGGAAAATCGACACCCACCAAGGGCAGCGGAACCAGATTGACGCTCGGGAGCGAGACAGCCGACGTGGCGTCTGGAATGCCCGAGGCGAAGCTGACGTAGTTGGGACCGCCAAGGAACTTGAACGCCGGCTTAAAAAACCATAGGCAGATTGCGCTGTGCACCTTCCCTGCGGCGTCTGAGAGGAGCGGGCTCGTGCAGAGATTCAGTCCGCAAATGAACACGCTCTGACCCGCCACTGGCTTGGCTGTGAGATCGACCAGCGTCGCATCGATGGTGACGACGCATGACTGCATCGCGGGCGGGGATGTCATGTCGCACGCCTTGACGTCTTCGCAGCTCGGCGGGGGCGCTTGATCAGCGACGATCACGTCCTTTGGTTGGGATACGTCCTTCGCTCCCGCATCTGCGTCGGGCTGAGCGGGGGTGCTCGAGCACGCCGCGATGACTCCGCCAAAAAGGAGTGCCGAATAAGCTGAATAAGTCATGCGCATGTGGATGATCCTGGACGCTG
>JAYVXK010000127.1:0-2557 GCA_043785265.1 Myxococcales bacterium
GGGCAGTTCGAAGCTTGCGTCGATTCGGCCCTGAAATTCAGCGCCTTCTTCGATGCTGATCTCCGAGCCGACCAGATCACCACGCACCCGTGCAGTCGCCGTGAGACGAACGGGGCCCTGCGCTATCACTCCGCCATGAACGGTGCCTGCGATCGTCGCCGCGCGCGCGTGGAGCGCGTCGTCACTCTCGATGGTCGCACCGTGCGCAACGACGAGTTCGCCGCTGACGGTGACCGAGCCCTCGATCGTGCCTTCGATCGTGACATCACCTTCACCGGTCAAACGTCCGCGAATGTGGACGCTCGCGCCAAGTACGCTCGGTGACGATGCGAACCCAGCCGCCGAACTCCTCCCGATCGTTTTGCTTTGGGCCATGAGTGGCGGGCACCCTAATACACATGCGAAGGGTACGTCGAGTGGCGCCTAGTCGCGGGCGAAGACAGTCCATTTGTCGCCATGAAAGACCACGTGAAATGTCCCGACTGGGGGGCGGAAGCCTGTGCCGCGCACGAGAACGTAGTCGTAATAAGGATAGAGTTCGCCGATCGGAACTTGATCGGGTGTCCACTCCCAGCGCGGTCGCGGTCCTACGTCTGTGGCTGTGCCGGGAGGCGGAAATTGGCCGTGTTTGTAGCGAAAGGGCCAATGCGCAAAGTGCGCATAAGAGAACTGCACCATGCCGCCCTTCTCCACTTGCACCCACGACACATAATGGAGAAACGGTGCCCAGTTCATCGTCTTGCTGCCTGCGTCGAAGATGAGACCGGCGGTGCGTTTGCCTGGTTCGATGGCGGCGATTGCTCCGTCGATGTCGCCGACTTCGTCGAGTTGGAACTCGATGAAGTGTTTGCAGGTGTTGATCGTCGAGTGATAGCCGAGCGCAAGCATCGCGGCTGTCACGATCCAGCCGCGGCCACCCGCTGGCATGCGCAGCGCGGGCACCATGGTGATGAGCGCGAGAGTCGGAAAGCGCTGCGCGAACAGCCAGACCGGGCCGAGATCACCTGGCATCAAGAAGTACAGCGCCACGCACATCGCTGGCAAAAACGCATACCAACGAGCGGCAGGTTTGCTCTTGTCGGGTGATCCCGCCGAGAGCCCGATGGTCACGATGATCAAAACGCCGAACATGATGAGGATGGCTTCGTCTGTGTCGTCGTGAAAAATGTCGAGCGTCCATGTGGTGATTTGAGAAAATGACATCGCGTAGGGCGCGTGGTCGAGGTGCCCTTTGAGAGCACCCATCGAATCTTGTCCTGCCTTGCTCGTCTTGGTCCACCACACCACGAGCAAGAGCGCAGGCAGCACGGGAGCGCCTGATTTCAGCCACCGTTCGACCCGGCCCCACGGAAACATCAACGCGAAACCGATGCCGAACAAGAAGAAGCTGAAGACGTGCGAAAAGAAGAGCGCGATCGCCAGACCGCCGAGGAGCAGCGCCGAGTTGCGTGTGGGTTTGTCGAAGTGACGGAGGGCTGCGGCGAGTCCCCAGAACATGATCGGAATGCCGAGCATGAAGGGCAACAGACCAAACGTGAACATCACATTCACGAGCACCGGCACGACCAAGAGACAGAGTCGCTCGTCCTTGCCCATCTCTTTGAGCAGCGCGCGCATCGCCAACGGCGTGCCACCCAAATACAAACACATGAGCGCGACGTTCGCGTACTTCACCCCGAGCACGTACGCGAGCAGGCTGCCGAGCACGTAATAGATGACGTACTGCGTGCTCGAGAGCGCAAGCTCGTAGGTCTGCTCGAAGTTGTAGGTGACGTCACCGAACGAGTGCACCACGCGAATGGTCGCCACGTGAAACGGCATGTCTTGCAGCGGCGGATACTTGACGATCCAAGCCGGAGCCGACGCGAAGATGGCCACCGCCAAGTAGAACAGAGTGGCAGGAGACGGGCGCGCCCACGAGCGCAAGAGCGAGGCGAAGCTGCGTGCGGTCAGATCCGTCGAGAGCGACACGCGTGCACCTTACACCGGGTCTGTGCTCTTTCGCTCCGAACTCTCACCGCGTTCGAGCAATGCGGGACCGTGACGCAGACTCCGCGCGTGTTGTAAGCTCGCGCCGCTTTGACTGACGACGATCAAACCGAGAAGGCTGAAACGGCGCCGAGCGATCCTCCGCCCGAGAGCGAGCCCGAAGAGAAATCGCCCGAGAAAGAGGCGCCTTCAAAGCCAGCCGCTGACGTGTCAAGCGAAGTTGCCGCTGTCGAGAAGCCCCACGCAAGTGCGACGGACCGATTCGCACCGTGGAAGCGCTGGGCGTTTGCGGCGGTCCCGCTCGTGGGTGTCGTCGAGCTTGGACTGCATCTGATGCAGACGCACGCCGCGCCGACGGAGGCTGATTGGGCACGCGCGAAGCTCGAGATCGCGTTGACCGCGAAGCCAGAAGACTTGGTCGTCGTCGCACCAGACTGGGTCGATCCGCTTGCGCGCGAAGAGCTCGGCGCAGAAATTCTCACGATCGAACGCGAGGCTCGACCCGACGACACACGCTTCGCTCGCGCGATCGAGCTGTCGATGCGCGGCAAACATTTGCGCGAGTTCG
>JAYVXK010000128.1:0-2554 GCA_043785265.1 Myxococcales bacterium
GTACGACACGATCGGCAAGACCGGTCTCGTCGATGGTTTGATCGGCTCTGAACAACACATCGGCCGCGGCAGCTACGTAGGTCTGACCACGATCACGCCCATCAACACCAAGACGACGATCACCGACCAAGAAATTCAAGACGAACTCATCGCGCAGCTCAAAGCGAAGAACTTGCCGCAGCCGAGTTTGGACGCAAAAGGCAATGTCGACTCGCTCTACATGATCGATTTTCCGCCGGGCGTGTCGATCAGTTTGGTGAACATCACCTCGTGCTCGAGTTTCGGCGCGTATCACTTCACGCTTACTTATGGCGGGTTGAGCGTGCCGTACGGTGTGCATCCACATTGCGGATACAGCTTCGATAGCTCGACGATCATTCATTCGCACGAACTCGCCGAGGCGATGACAGACATGGAAGTCGGACTCATCGAGACCAACACAGTCGTCAAGAGCGCACGCCCGCTCGCGTGGGTCACAGTGGCAAACACCGCGTGGGACTCACAAGAAAACGGCGATCTGTGTCAGGGAACGAACGCGAACATCGATGGCTACTACGTGCAAAAAATCTGGTCGAACTTTGCCAACGGCTGCGTCGCTGAGATTCCGATTTGCGATGGCGTGATGAAGCAGCCCGCGTGCAGGCCGTGCAACAAATACGACAGCGGCAATGCGTGCAGCGGCAATCAGTCCGCGTGCGCCACACAAGGCCCCAAACAAGGCCAGTGCGTCCCGTGCACCGCTGCGTATCAAGAAGGTTGTCGCGAGACCTTGAAGGCCGTGTGCGAAGACAGCACCAATTCCTGCGTCGGATGTTTGTCGAACAAAGACTGCGCGGGCGCGAGCCCGGTGTGCGATCTCGCGACCAAGACGTGCATGCCATGCAAGAGCGACGGCGAGTGCGAAAACGGCTTGGTTTGTGACACTTCAGGCGATTCGTTCAAAGGTCACTGCGTCGCGTGCAACGTCGATGGACAATGCGGCGGCGGCAAAAAGTGCGACACGGTGACGCACGCATGTGTGTCGCCTCCCGAACCGCCGCAAGCAGACGCGGGCGCACCCGACGCGAGCGCGGCAGCCACGGATCAATCGAGCGGATGCAGCTGCACGACGGAGACCGCCACGAGCACCTCGCGCGGCGCATGGATCGCTCTTGGCGCGTTTGCGTTCTTCAGCCGAAGGCGACGATCGCGGCGCGGATGATCTCGCGCACGGGCACCTTGTGCTCGCCAGCCAAACGCGCGCACGCGTCCATTTCGGGCTTGATCTGCGGTGCACCGAACGGTCCTTCGGAGACCTTCACGGGCACGACGCCATACTTGGTGTTCACGTTGACGATGCGACGCGGGCGCTCCACGCGTGAGACTTCGTAACGCCGAATGCCGAGACTGGTGCTCTCACGCAGCATCGCGTGTGCAATTTGTAGGGCTCGCTCGGTGGTCGCGATGGCAGAGAGTGTGAGACCTGGGCGTCCCTTTTTCATCACGATGGGTGTCGCCCACACGTCGAGCGCGCCTTCACGGAGCAGCGACTCGATCGCGCTCGCGACGATCTCGCCTGTCGCGTCGTCGAGGTTGGCTTCGATCACCGTGTGCGTGCCCGCGGATGTTTCAGTCGTGGGTTCAGTCGTGGGTTCGCCGAGCACCGCGCGCAGCAAATTAGGGCGATCCGCGAGATCTGCAGTGCCCGCTCCCCAACCAATCGCGGTCGGCGTCATGCTCGGCCATCGCACGCTTCGCGACGCAGAACCCGCGACGATGGCAGCCCCTGTCGGCGTGACGAGTTCGAACTCGATGCCTGCGTCGTAAGTCGAGAAGCCCTTCAAGCACTCGACGACAGCTGGAGGCGGCAGCGGCAAGATGCCATGACGAGCTTTGACGAAACCGCGACCCATCGGCAGTGGAGAAACCATCACCTCGGCGCCGATGTATTCGAGCGCGGCGGCTGCGCCGACCACATCGACGATGGCGTCCACTGCGCCGACCTCGTGAAAGTGAACGTGATCGATCGGCATGCGATGCACCTTCGCCTCCGACTCGGCGAGTCGCAGAAAAATGCGCAGCGCTCGTGCACGCACCCCGTCCGCGAGTTTGGCCTGCTCGAGCATCGCCCGAATCTCCGCGAACGTGCGCTCGGGTTGCTTGTCCTGCACGTGCACATCGAAGTGCGTCGCGACGATGCCGCTCTTGGTGCGCGTGCCAAAGTGCAGGTGAAAACCGCTGATCGGTAGGCTGAAGACCGCGAGTTCAATCACACGTTGAGGCACACCGAGATCGCAGAGCGCGGCGATGACCATGTCTCCCGCGAGGCCGCTCGGCGCGTCGAGAAAGAGGATCTGCCCGCGTCCCGCGTTCTCGGCGAGTGCCTTGCGAGGCTCGGAAATCTGCGCCGGATCGTGATCGTGAGAGTGACCGTGATCGTGCGGATGTTCGTGATCGGGATCGTCGTGACCCATCACCGAGCTGCCTTGATCTTGGCTTGCGCGCGCAAGATGCGAGCGGCCGCAAATCCCGCACCAAACCCGTTGTCGATGTTCACGACTGTGATTCCCGAGGC
>JAYVXK010000129.1:0-2553 GCA_043785265.1 Myxococcales bacterium
GGCGGATCTTTGACGGGTCCCATCAGTCGGACGTTTCGCAACACCGACGACACCAGGGCCTGCACGCGAGTGGGCTCCACGGTTTCGTTCGAGCCTTCCTGGACGATGCCCTGGCGCGCCTCGATCGGAAGTGCCGCCCAGGTCGTTTGCGGCATCGACACACCTGCGCTCATCAACGCGCGACGCGCGGCGAGCGGCGGAAGAGGCAAATCCAGGCCGATTTCCTCGAACTGGTAGATCACATGACTCACTGGCCGAACAACTGCGGTGCTTTGGTGAGAAAATCACGCAGTGATTGATCATCGATGGCGAACGAAACCTGAACGTCGGTGGCCTTTGGTTCGATCTTGAGATCTTGCATGTGCGGGATGTTGCCCGTCGCCATCGCGAACGCGTTCGCCATCGAGCCGAGGTGCTTGAGATTGGTCGCGCCCGAGGACGCGTGCTCGTCCGTGTCGTAGGTGACGGTGCCCGCGATGTGGAGTCCGGGCGCTTGAAAGTCACCGACCACGCGAAACACTTTCATGCCCGCGACGAAAGAGATCGACACCGGACCCATCGACATGGGCTGCATGGGTTGATTCGCAAAGTCTCCCACCATGGCGAACGCCGCGCCCTTGGTCTCCAGTGTCTCCATGATCCAAGGGAAGAACGCTCGCGTGAGGCGGCCGTCCTTCATGCGTTCGAGCGCGCGTCGCATCGCGCCTTCGGTTCCGCAAAGAACTGTCTTGCTGGACAACACGGTGAACCCGACATTGTTCACGGTGTAGAGCGTGCGCTCTGCATAGGTCGACTCGACGATGAGCCCGCCCCCTTTTGTGGGTGTGTGATTTCGCGCGGCCTGCCCGAGCTTGTCTGCATCGAAGCGGCCGCTGAGCACGGCAACCACGTCAACACCCTGCGTTGAGTACGAAGCGAACGTCGCACGGTCGACATCACGCGAGGCCGAAAATCCTGCCTCGGCGCCGATCGGAAAGTATTGCTCCAACAACTGCGCGACCTGCGCGCCCGTCGCCTTCTGGTCGATCATTCCGCGCACATCGAATGTGCCTGCGAGGACTGGCGACGAGGGCAAGAGGACGACTGGGTCAGCGTCGATCGCTGCCGTCGAAGCAGCACCCTTCACTTCGCTTGGGTCTTTTGTGTCTTTGGTTGCGCCGCCGCATGCGACCGCGGTCGACAGGAGCAAGGCAGCAGCCGCCCGAACGAAACGAGAAGTCATCATCGACTACGGTAACTGTTCGCGCGGGGATGGGCGAGCCCGATCGCGTGCTCAGTGAAGCGCGGGGTAGGACCCCAATACTTTGAAGAAACGCGTTTTGCGCTTCACCTCTTCGAGCGCCGACACGAGCGTGCGATCGGTCGCGTGACCCATCACTTCGATGAAGAACAAATACGCCCAGTCGGCGCCTTTTCCCGCGTCGGCGGCTGCATCGTGTGCGGGGCGCGACTGGATCTTGGTGAGATTGATGTCCCGCGAAGCAAACTGGGCCAGGACGTCGAGCAAGGCGCCGGGCGCATCTTGCACGCTAAAAATGCATGCAGTCGTGTCATCGCCCGTACGCACAGAGGGCCGATGACCGACCACCGCGTAGCGCGTTTTCTCGGGACCGGCATCGCTCACGCTCTTCGCTGCGACGAGGAGGCCTTTCTCGGTACCAAAGACTTCGGTCGTGAGAGCCGCCGCGCCATGGTCTTCGGTGGCGAACTCGCACGCGATGAGCGACGACTTGACGTCGAGCACGGGCAATCTGCGTTGCGTGAGGAATTTTTGCGCGTGCGCGTGGTCGGCTGCGGTCGCGTACACCTTCTCGACATCGCCGACGTTGCCTGTGCGCGACAGCAGGTGAAGATCATGCGTGACCTCGAGTGCCAGAGCGATCTTGAGTTCGGTGCTAGTGAGCGCCGCGCTCGTGGATTGAACTGGACCATCGCTCAACGTCTCGAGTGGGAGAACTGCGAACTCGGCCCGCTTACGAGTGACTTCATCGAGCGCTTTGGCAGTCGAATCCGCGGCGAGTAACTCGGCGCCTGCCCCAAAACGCGCACGCGCCGCGGCGTGTGCGCCCGCGCCGGCTGGCCCGAGATACGCGACGACCAACGGCATCTCCAGCGCGATGCAACTTGCGTAAATTTGCCCGAAAATCACCCGCAAATCCTCCGCAGGCATCTCTCCGCTCGCGCGCCCCACGAGAGCGGCGATCTGTCCACGATCCTGCAGCGACAGATGTGGCGTCTGGTCTGCACGCAACTCGCGGAGCTTGCGAGCTGCTTTGCCGCGCTTGTCGAGCACGTCGAGGATTTGTGCGTCGATGCGATTGAGCTCTTGTCGGAGCTCTTCGACTTCTCGCTTGCGATCTGCCATTCGCACGACTCCCTACTGCGTCTACCTACGACACATGAAACGTACGGTCCTCAGGTGCGCGCGTCCACCCTACTTCGACAAGAGAGTCGGACTTGCACCCGCCACTCCGCACGGGCAAGCTGACAATATGCAGGCGCTGCGCGAGAAGTATGTCGAGATGAGGGCGCTGCGCGAGATGGCGCCATCGA
>JAYVXK010000130.1:0-8437 GCA_043785265.1 Myxococcales bacterium
ACGGGTCGCTTCGTCATCGGCGGCCCACAAGGCGACTGCGGACTCACCGGCCGCAAGATCATCGTCGACACCTACGGCGGCATGGGTCGTCACGGCGGCGGCGCGTTCAGCGGCAAAGACCCGAGCAAGGTCGACCGCTCTGCTTGTTACTACGCGCGCTTCATCGCCAAAAATGTCGTCGCGGCCAAACTCGCCAATCGCTGCGAAGTGCAAATCGCTTATGCGATCGGTGTCGCTCAACCTGTGGGTGTGCACGTCAATACGTTCGGCACCGGCAAGGTCAGCGACGAGCGTCTCGAGCGTTACATCGTCGAGCACTTCGACATGCGTCCGAAGGCGCTCATCGACGAACTCAACATGCTTCGACCGGTCTACCGGCCGACCTCTGCTTACGGTCACTTCGGTCGCAGCGAGTTCGCGTGGGAGAAGACCGCGCGTGCCGCGAAGATGGCAGACGATCTGCTCGGCGGCAAAGTGAAGTCGAACGGCGCGTCCAAGAAGGACAAAAAGAAATCCAAGGGAACCTTCGCCGAGGCCTGATTTCAGCCTAAATCGTGACGCCGGGTCTTCTAGAGGAGACTCGGCGTTTCTCTTTTGTTTCTAAACGTTCAGGGGCCGCACGGGTTAGGTGACGTGGGCGGTGTCACCAACCCGCTGTCGGTGAGCACAGGAGGCGAACTGGCGTCGCTCGTTTTGCCCGCGTCTTTGGAGGGACCACCGCCATCCACCGGCGGAACGCCACCATCGACTGGCGGGGGCAGGGGACCCTTGGCGAAGTTGATCAGGTCCTGCAAAGTGCCGTTGAATTCGTCACCGTCTACGCCGCCGCTGATGCCGTTGTAGTTGCTGTTGTCGGAGTACTGCCACATCACCCATTGCGACCAGCCGCTCGGCATCGTTGGGCAGCTTGGACCATAGTTGGCGACCCATAATGGGTAATTGGAAAAACCAGTCCCGACATTGCCGCTCATGAAAGCGGCCGTGTAGATCATCGGTTTGCGATTGATCTTGCCCTCGACGTAGTTCAGCCATTTTTTCATCGCGGCTTGGATCGCGGCGGGACCGAGTCCGTCAGTCACTTCCATGTCCATGATCGGGGGTAAATCGCCTGATTGCAGGCCGCCTGCGTTCTTGAGCATGGTGAACATCAAGTCGGCTTGAGCGATCGGATCCTCTGACGGGCGGAAGAATTGATAGAGGCCGCGTAAAACGCCGGCCTTTTTCATGTTGGGCCAGTTGTTGGCAAACTGGGTGTCCGGGTTGCCAGTGCCGTCGCTGACGCGGGCGATTGCCCATTCCACTCCGGCGCTCTTGGCTTGAGGCCAATTGACGTTGCCTTGATAGACCGACACATCGACGCCTTTGACGACCGTCCCCTTGGCGCAAACGCTCAGCGCGCTCGCGGTCGAGGAGCAGGTGTTGTCGGGGCTGCTGCTGCAGGCGACGGTGGCCGCCAAGGCGGTGAGAGCGACGAACGACGCGGCGAGAGTGAAGCGCATCCCCTCCATCATCGCACGCTTCGTGCCCAGCCGCGAACGGGTGAAAACACGTGCAAAACAATGGATCGTCGGAGTGCCTCGGGGCCGCGCGCGACTTCGGTTCGCGGAGCATCGCGAGTCGCCAACGCTGACGCTCCCTTGGGGGATGTGGTTAGCAAGCTAACGATCTTGGCGTAGCGTGCACGGGACCCGCTAAAACTGGCCAAGTGAACAGGTCTTTACAATGGCCTGGTCCTTGCGAAGGTCGCGTCGGGCTCAAGAGGAGAGACATCATGACGGATTGGTCTGCTTGGTCGCTTCGCGGCGCTGCGATGGGTGCGCTGTTTGCGACTTGCGTGTTGGGTTCGGGTTGCGCTCAGGAGCGTGATCCCATCAATCGCGTAGGCGCGAATGTGATGAGCAAGCACTTCTTCATTGGTGCAGACCTCAGCGACGCCAAAGACGATCCTGAGTTTTATTGGCGCAACTACGTCGTCGGTGGCTCGGCGAGTCAGTCGCTCACGGGCATTGGCTCGTGGGGCGGCGTCGATCGCATCAAGTGGGAAGTGACCGAGAAGATGTTGGTCGTCCGCAAGAGCTACCAAGTCGCAGCCGGCCAAGACGTCCGCGCGCAGACCGATCCCAACGCACCCGGCGGTGTCGACGCGTATGGCAATCGTCTCGTTCAGTCTGAATCGGGGACGGTCGTCGCCGCTTATCAGATCCAGAGTCACTTCGACATTCGCCGCGCGTACAACCCGCAGACCGGCGAAGAGCTCAACATCGTCGAAGAGAACACGAGCGATCGCCCGTGGAACCAGCGCGAATACATGCGCATCGATTGGTCGACCAACATCGTCGACAACCCGATGTGGGAAGACATGTTCCTCGGCAAGGTGTTCGGCAACATCACAGTAGCGCCACTCGCCTATTCGGTGACCGACCCTCGCAACGTGGACGCGCCGCACCTCGATGAGAAAGAGGGCTACCTCGACATCACCAACAAGTACTGGCTCACTCCCGCGCAAACGGCGTCGCCGTTCAGCGACTACACGGCCAAAGTCCCTACTTGCGTGGTGATTGGCATCTTCACAGGGTCGGCCACTTACGAGTGCGATCCTCAGGAGGCGATCGTTCGTCACTCGTATTGGAGAATCGACGACAAGCACGATTTCGAGCCGCTCGAAAATACGAATGCCAACTTGGACGTCATTGGCAATCCCGGTGGACTCGGCGACAGCCGCTCAGTCGGCATCGTGACGGCGGGCCGCCAAGGTTTCGACCCGCAATACGGCTACACCGACAAGCTCTATCATCGCTTCGCGCACCACCATAATGTGTGGAAAAAGAGCCACCAAGATGCGACGTGCACCAGCAACGACGACCTCCTCGATGGCACTGGGGCCACTGGAAAAAATGGGACTGCGGACCAGTGCGAGAACTCGATCACCAAGTATGCAGGCGCAACGGGATCGCAATGCGACGTCTTCACCAAGAAGTGCACGATCCCCAATCGCGATAGGCAAGTAAAGACGATCGGATATTGGATTAACGCTGACGCGCCCAAGGAACTACTCGACAAAGATCTGCTCACGGCTCCAACCTCGACCGACCCCGACTCGCAGTACACGCGCGGCACGCTCGAGGATTTGATCTACTCGTGGAACCAGATGATGAGCGTCGCGCTCGCGTATTCACGCGAAGTCGAGTGCCGACGAACAGGCGACGGTTCGCGAGATGAGTGCCACGCGCAGTTCTTCGATTCGACCGACGATCCCAACACCAAAGTCATGGTGAGCTTCGGCGGTTGGTTGACCGACAAGGTCAAAGAGCCAACGCCCGCGGTCACCTTCTGCCACAATCCTGTGCGCGCGTACGATCTGCACGGCACATGCGGCGACACGGGTGCGCTCGCGCGAGTCGGAGATGTCCGAAAGAATTTCATCTTCTATTGGCCCTACGATTCGCGCGCGCCTTGGGGCGGAATCGCCGACTGGAATGCCGATCCGCTCACCGGCGAGATCATCGGCGGAGCAGCTCAAATCATGGGTCGATCGGCGACTTACGCCGCGGCGCTCGAGCGTGACGTTCTGCAAATCGCGATGGGCGACTTGAAGATCGACGACTTGATCCAAGGCGCTCCCGCGACGACTTACTCCAAAGTCTTGCAGCAAGGGTCGATGCCCGAGACGGCGTTGTCGGTGCAGGAACTCGACCGTCGGGTGAACTCGATCGATAGCGACGCGATGCGCAGGTCGATGTCTCTGCCACAACCCCCGACCGATCTCACCGCCTCGGTGCTCGCACAAGTCGAGCGACAGAAGCTCTCGAGCAACGACCCGACACAATTCTCCAACGCGCTCCTCGCGTTCGACACGTACGCAAAGAAGCTCCAGAACACTCCAGAAGAAGCGCAGCTCGTGGACTCGAGTTGGCTCGTGAGTGCGCTCGGCGCCTCTCCCACTACTTCGTTATCGGACGAAGTGCTCGATCGGGCCTCGCCGCTCCGCGGAATGGACCCAGGACGCATCCACGCCATGAACGACGTGCTTCAAGCAGGTCTGCATGCGCGCGGTGTGTGTTTCCTCGAGAACGAAGCACCCGCGTACGGCAGCGTGCAATTGCCCTCTTTGGCGGGCTATTTCAAGGCAAAGTACGGCTCGGACGACAGCGTCACGCGCGGCCAGAAGATGTACCAAGACTTGTGGAAAGAGACCGTGAAGGGCATCGCTCTGCACGAGATCGGCCACTCGCTCGGCATGCTTCACCAGTTTGCGTCCTCTTGGGACTCAATGAACTACCAACCGCAGTATTGGCAACTTCGTACCAACGAAGGAAAGTCCACCCCCAGCTGCAACGGTCAGCCGCGCGCGCCTGGAGACAACGACACGTGCATGGGCCCGCGTTACCTCGACCCCGAGACCAAAGACGAACAAGGTCTCGCCGGCGAGTCGCGTCCAGACGTGCAGTACTTCGGCAACACATCGACCATGGAGTACCAACTCGAGCGCTTTGGTGAGACCGCCGGCTTGGGTACCTACGATCTGCACACCATGAAGGCACTCTACGGTCGCGTGCTCGAAACACTCGACGATCGGCAGTTGCCGACCCCGGTGCAGCAAGGCGCGCGCTGGCGTGCGTTCTCGCAGTTGATCGAGCGCGATCTCTATCAGCAGGGCAACAGCGTCACCTTCCGCCACTACACGGAAATGGCGCGCATTTTGAAGATTTTCGACCCCGCTCGCGATTGCCGCGCGGCGACGAGCGACGAGAAGCAGACCGGCGAGTGGCGCATCGTGCACAACAAAGTGTGCGCACCCGAGCCGCGTGATCACTGGGCTTGGCAAGACTTCCCCGCCAGCGATCAACTCAAGCCATTCAACAACACCGCACCTTACTTTCACGCGAAGGTCGGCTCCAAAGACTACGTGCGATGGTTTTATCGTTGGGGCAGCACGCACAACGCGTACTTCCACACGAACGACTCGGACGCAGGCGCAGACGCCTACGAAGTCACGATGAACACGATTCACAAGTTCGACGTGACCTACCCATGGACGTACTTCCGTCGGCAGAACCGCGAATACTATTATCGAAGTATCCCGAGTCGTATTGCGGATACGTACTTCGAGCGTGTGCGCTCGTATCACTGGCAAATCGCCAACACGATCGCGCGCAGCCAACCCAATCAACTCAAGAGTGACGACGACGCTCGTCCCGAGGCCATCGCGCAGGGCGAGATCTTCAACTTCCTCGCGCGCGCCATGGTCATGCCCGAACCGGGTGGCTACGTGTCGAGCGACACAGATGGCTCGATCGCAGCAACAAAGCCGCCTGAAATGGGCATTCGCCCGATCTTCGACGTGCCAGGTTTTGCTCAGGGAGCGCCTGCATTCAACGTCGCGATCGCCGACGGCAGGTTCATCGTCGACCAGTACGACAACAGCCTGGGCGGCTCATGGGATTACCTGCATTGGATGATGCACGCAGGCTTCTCCATGGAAAAGGAAATGGCCATATCGGCGCTCGTCGACGGTCGGCCAACTCTGTATACGATCTCGCGAGAGAACGTGACCGACGGTCGCAACAACATGATCAACTTCCGAACCGACTTGCCTCAAGGGTTGGATCGCTTCGTGGGTGGCATCATGTCCGGTGACTGGTCGACTGTGGCCATGTCGGTGCCGCCGTCGGGCGCTGACACGACCCCGCGCATGCTCGATCTCACGCCGACCGATACTCAGCCGGCGCGAGCGACTGCGGACGCGCGCATCTTGGCGCCCAACCTTGGATACAAGCAACAATTGGGCACCGCGATGATGGTCGCGCTCTATTCGCGACTCAGCAGCGATCTGACGCTCGTCAACAAAATGCGCCTCTGGGTCGAGGGTCAAGTCGGTGGCATCACCATTCCGGACGCGCAACAAGTGCGCTTCACCAACCCGCTCACGGGTTACACCTACGTCGCTCGGAAATACGGAACCGAGAAGATCGACGATCGCACGGTCGACAAGGGAATCGCCTCACGCATGCTCGCCCACGCGAACACCCTGCTCAGTTCGGCCTACAAGGTCACACGCGACGGACAAGGCAATCCCGTGCTCGACGCGTTTGGTCGCCCGACTGTGGCGCTCGACGCCAACGGCTTGCCCATCAGCGAGTTCTCGGGCGGCGCCACTGAGCAAGACATGGTGAAGTACGTCGGTCTGCTCGATTCAGTGAAGCAGATCGAATATCAGCTCGGCTACGGCCCGCTCTGATCTGATTATCGGCGGGTTTTTCGAGGCCGCGAAGAGCTTCTGAGCTTCGCGGCCTGAAGGGCCAACTCGACCGCTTTGCTGCGTGCGTCGTTGTGCTGGATCAGATGCAACGCGACATACTTGGCGACATCGCGCGACGAAGTTTGGATCTTTGCGGTGCGCATGGCTCTCTCGATGGCCGCGCCCAAGTCCTTGGCGGTCGAGATACGCTGACTCGGATCGCGCACGAGCACGAGACCCACGACGGCGCGCAACGGCTCGGGGACGTCACTCGGCAACGGCTTGAACTGCATGCTCGGATCCGTGAGCAACTGCAGCGTGGCCAGTTGGCTGTCCGCGCCGTATGCGGGAGAGCCACCGAGCGCATGATAGAGAATCGCACCAATCGCCCACACGTCTGCGCGCCGATCGATGAGCGCGCCCACGGCCTGCTCGGGCGCCATGTAGAGGATCTTGCCTTTGACGTTGCTGTTCTCGCGTTGTGCACGGTCACGCGGTTTGGCGATACCAAAGTCGATGAGTTTGACGGAGCCTTTGACGCTGATCAAAATGTTTTGCGGTGACACGTCTCTGTGAATGACATTGAGCAGTCGACCATCTTTGTCCGTGAGTTCGTGCGCTGCGTGCAATCCCGCGCAGGCGTCTGCGCAGATGCGCGCGGCGATGCCTGGTGGCAAGCGAACATGAGCACGCAGCAACTTCGAGAGCGACTCGCCATCGACCCACTCCATCACCAGATAGAGCAAGTCTCCATGCTCGCCGACGTCGAAAATCTGCGCGACATTGGGATGCTCGATGCCCGCCGCAATCCGCGCTTCGTCCAAGAACATTTGTTGGAACCGCAGATCGGTCGCGTACCGCGGCAAGATGGTTTTGACGGCGACGAGTTTGCGGACGCGCTCGCCGTGCTGAGCGAGCCACACCTCTGCCATGCCACCGTGCGCGATGGGACACAGCAACTCGTAACGATCCAGGCGAAAACCTGGTTCGAGCGTCACGTGGAGAGCGCCGTCCAAAGCAGTTGTATTGTACCGCGACCCCGTCCCCAATAGGCAATGGCTAACGGGGTCGGCTCGCCAAGAGCTTGGCAATCGCTTCGGGAGACATGGCGGTCGACCGCGCACGCAAGCGATCGAGTGCATGCGCGCGATCGTCGCCGCTCATCGAAACGGACGCCGCGGGAGAGACCGCGGCTGCCGCAGGCGATGGCGCGGTGAGCACGGGTGTTGGCGCGCGGGGAAGCGGCGTCGGCGCTGGCTCGGGCGGAGGCGCCATCGCTGCCCGCTGTCCGGTGTCTTCGAGGCTGGGATCGCTCGCGACAGGGTTAGGTGGGAGTTCTGCGCTGCTCACTGGTTTGTTTGCACGAGCCTCGCGAAAAGCCGCTGCGCGATCGATCAACGCCTTCGATTTCGAATCGAGTCGCGTGAATCGCAGAGCAAGACCCTGCTCTCCAGCGACTGTCTTCATTCCCGTCACGCGACCTTCGCCACGCAACACAGACGTGCCATCTTGCAGTGTGAGTTCGAAGCGCAGCACCGAGCCTTCGGGCCGCGCTTGCGCACCGAGCAGCACGATGCCCGCGCGCGAGAACGCGTCGGCTTCGTGTTCGATCAATTCGTCGTTCGACGCATAGGGGCGCGAGACGCGGATTGCACCGGGCGCGCGGGCGTCAACCATCGTCCACGATGATAACGCGCGACGGTTGCGCTTTGCCAGATCGCCGTTAGCCGGTCTGGACGGCGCCCAATCGCTCGGTGGCGCCCGCACGCGCACCGCTCGCCTCGACAAGCCTGCCAACTTTGCCCACGCCGAAGGGCATCATGTTGACATAGATGTTCTCGTAATCGCCGGGTCGCACGCGATAGGTCTCGTGCCAGATGCCAACGTCCCCGTTGGTCCCGACCAGGCGATTGAACGAACGCCACGCGGGCAGGTGCTCCGCAGACCGGTTTTTGGCGTACTTCATGAGGTGATCCATCGAGCGCCAATAGGACAACATGATCGAGGTGCGACCAAACCACTGCTCCGCTCCCAAAAATCCGAGCTCAGGCTGCGCGCTCAGTTCACGGATCATTCGCGGCATCGCCATGGCGACCCCCAGCCACTTGTGAGGCTTCCACCATCGGTTGACGCGCATCCCTATGAGGAACACGACGAACTCGCCGTCCATCAAACCAGTCACGCGCTTCTGAATATTAG
>JAYVXK010000131.1:0-8436 GCA_043785265.1 Myxococcales bacterium
CACTGGCAGCGCTCGGTGCGAAGCACACGCTCGTGCAAGCGCTTGCGCCCTACACGACGGGTTCCGACACCATGCTTGAAGCGGTCACGATTCTGCGACAAGCCAACGCGCTCAATCCCAAAGACGGCGGCTTCATGGTCGCGCAGCCAACTGAACTGCACACCTCGCTCCATGTTGGCGAAGGGTCCGGCAAGGTGGTGGTCTTGGTCGAGCAAGACGCTCCGACGGCGATCACTCTCGAAGGGACGGTTCTATCGCCGCGCGCGCGATCGGGCGGCGTGAGTCT
This sequence comes from Myxococcales bacterium, assembly GCA_043785265.1. Classification (GTDB taxonomy): domain Bacteria; phylum Myxococcota_A; class Polyangia; order Polyangiales; family Polyangiaceae; genus JANYHY01. The sequence goes on from JAYVXK010000131.1 coordinate 287, forward strand.
GTTCGAGCTCGACGTGCCAGGGAGCGAGGTGCGAGTCGCTTCCCATGGGCCTGCTTTGGCAGTTTGGGCGGTGCGCCAAGCCGCTGGCTCCCGATAGCGGCTTGCACTAAGGTTCGGCGCCGTGCCGCCCGACGAAAAAAAAGACGACGACGAGACCGTCTCGGAACAAGACAAAGATTCGTCTGAAAAGACGACTGGAGACGACGAGGAGTCTGAAAAAGACACCGAAGCGTCAGATGGCGAAGAAGAGTCTTCGTCTGAAGAGACCGACGACGCAGACGCCGGGCAAACCGAAGAAGACGAACCCGAAGAAGAGGAAGAGGAGGACGGAGCCTCTCCCGAAGCCGTCGCACGTCGCGTGGCAGCGCTTGGTGGCGACGAGGACGAGAGTGATCGCATCGCCGCGCCCGAAGAGGCCAAACTCGCGGAGCGCAAGGCGACCCGCAAAGGCAAGCGCAGTGGCCTCCAAAAATCAGCCTCCAAGCGCCTCTCCAAAATCGGAACCAAGGCCCGCCCGCAGCGTGAAGTCGCCTCGGCGATCGAAGCCGCTGAGCCCACGATTCAGCGCGCAATTCGCGCGGAGGATTGGGCCAAGAAGAATCAAACGACAGTCTGGGGCATCGTCGGCGCGACTGTGCTCGTGGCGCTCGGATGGTTTGGTTGGGCTTACTTGCAGCATCAAAAGGCGACCGCAGCCTCCGTCGCACTCGCACAAGCCGTCGCGGACGAGAACGGTCGCATTGGCGATCCCGCCAAGACTGACGACCCTGACAAGCCGGACGATCCGGGCATCTCGTTCAAGACTTATGATGAGCGGCGCGACTCGGCCCTGGCGAAGTATCGTGACGTGAGCTCGAAGTATTCGTCGACCGGCGCGGCCACACTCGCCAGGCTCGGCGAGGGCGCGTTGTTGCTCGACAAGCGCGAGACGGATGGCGCGATCGCAGCCTTCACGGACGCGAAAGACTCTGCGCTCGCAAAAGCAGACGTCGAAGTGATGGGGCGCACACTCGAGGGGCTGGGCTTTGCGTATGAGCAGAAGGCGCAAGCGACGCCCGCCGAAAAAGACAAGTACCTCGATCTCGCGTTGACTCAATTCAAGGCGCTCGAGAACACGGACGTCGTCGGCTTCAAAGAGCTCGGCATGTATCACCAGGGCCGTGTTTTCGAGGCAAAAGGCGATGTCGCCAAGGCGAAAGAGACTCTCAAAGCTCTCCACGATCGGTTGAACGAGCCGGGCCAAAATCATCCGCTGCCGTACTTGCAAGAGCTCTGCGACGATCGTCTGCGTCGTCTCGATCCGAATGCAGTTCCAGCGAAAGAGCACGGCGCGCTGGGTGGACCGACTGGCAAAGGTTTGACGCCCGCCCAACTCAAAGAACTCTTTTCTCCGAAGACCGGTGGACCGAAGTGAGAGCGTCCCGGCTGCTGATCGTGATCGCGCTCTCGGCGTGCGCGACCAGCGAAAAAATGGGCGATCGAGTCAATCCAGAGACACCGCTCTGGTACACGCGACCATCTGGCGATCTCGACATGTTCGCGCGTCGACAGCTCACGATGGACACACGCGTGGCAGGCGAGCCCTACGAAATGGGCCGTCCGGAGATCGACCCCACGCACAATCGCGTGTTCGTGGGTTCGTCCGATCGCGGTCTGTATGCGTTGCGATCGTCGAACCTCTCGACCATCTGGCGATTCGAAACGACCAACATCGTACAGAGCGAGCCGCTCTACGATCGCGAGCTCGACGTCGTCTACTTTGGGTCGAACGACGGGGCTCTCTACGCTCTGCGCGCTTCTGACGGGGCGCTGGTGTTTCGCTTCAACTCGGGGAGCGAAATCGGCAAAAAACCAGTGCTCTACGGAGAGTCGCTCATCTTCGCAAACGGCTCCGATCAGCTGTTTTCGGTCGATCGACGCACGGGCAAAGTCATCTGGCAGGTCCATCGCAGTCCAGCAGCAGGCATGGAGCTCGCGGGCTACTCGGGGCCGACGCTCGATCACGGCAAAGTGTATTTTGCCTATTCGGACGGTCATCTCGGAGCCTACGACGCGCGGGACGGCGCAGAACGGTTTCCGCCAGTGGATCTCGCAGCAGAAGCCGAGCAGCAAGCCGGCGACCAATCGCAGAGATACTTGGACGTCGACACGACACCAGTCGTCGCAGAAGTCGCACCGATCGGTCGTGTCGTGTTCGTCGCGAGTTATGTGGGCGGTGTCTATGCGCTCGATGCCGAAAACGGCTCGCGTGTCTGGGTGAACGAGAAGGCGGCGGGCGTGAACAGTCTGGTCTTGTGGGATCAGCGCGCTCACATGCCTCACCCCAAAGGGCCTGATTCTGGCGGTCCGCGTGTTCCGGAGAAGCGCTTGCTGTTTGCGTCGAGCGCGCAAACTGGCTTGTGGGCGCTCGATCCCGCGACTGGCAAACCTGTCTGGCGGCTACCCTTGCCCGAAGGCGGTGTCACGGCGCCCGCCTCGGTCACAGGCGCTCTCATCTTTGGCAGCAGTCGTTACGGCGTGTTTTTGATTTCACCCGAAGACGGTCGAGTCATCGACGCGATCGACAATGAGGGCGGCTTCTCTGCGACGCCTGCTACGTTTGGCAACCGCGCTTATGTGCTCTCGAACAACGGTGTGCTGCTGGCGTTGGGCATCGACACGCCGCTCGGCAAGCGCCCCCAATAGGTTTTTCTAGCGCATCGCGCGGGAACCTTCGCGAAAGCCGCCTGTCCGTACTTGCATGGCCACTCGTCGTTTGCCCATCGATCGGACCGCTCGTCGTCGAACCACACTCGCGCTAGCCGCTGCAGCTGTGCTGCACGTCGCCCTCCTTGGTGTTGGTTTCTGGTGCGCACAGGCACAAGCCCCTGTCGACCACAGCACTGTCGTTACCGTGCTCACGGGTCACGTCGCGACAGATGGCAGCGGAGACTTCCAGGCGACTGGACTGCGACAAGCACGCATCACTCAGCGATGACGGCCTAGCGTTTTCGGTCGAGAGTCGAGAGCAGACCCCGCAGGCTACGCGGTAGACCGCCTGCAAGACTTGCCGCGAGCCCAAGTGCGCGCGGATAGGTGAATTCGGCCACGCGCCGATCCATCGCGTCGGAGATGACTCGAGCTGCGGTCGAAGTCGAGACGAGCTGCGGCGTCGGGTGGTTGGCGTGCGCGAGCATCTTCGTATCCACGAAGCCAAGATGAAGCGCAGTCACGGCAACCTGCGTCCCGCGCGCATCGAGACGCAGACACTCGAGCAACATGTTGACGCCGGCTTTGGGCGAACAATAGGCCGCTGCCCCAGGGAGTGCGCCAAAAGACGAGATCGAACCAACACCCACCAAGTGGCCACGATCACGGGCGATCATGCGAGGAAAGAGCGCCGTGAGTGTAGCTGCCGCGCCGCAGTAGTTGATGTGAAACGCCTCTGCGATGGCTTCCCACGAGCTCGGGTCCTGGTTCGGTTTTGCGCCCACACCCGCGTTGGCCACGACTGTATCGATCTCGAGGTTTGCGTCTTGTTCTCTCAACACGGCGACCATGCGCTCCGTGTCCGCTGCATCGAGCACCAGCACATCTGCGCGTCCACCTGCTGCGCGAATTTGTTCTGCGACGCTCTTGAGTTCGTGTTGGCGTCGCGCGCTCACGATCACATGACGCCCGCGGCGCGCGAGTTCGACAGCAAGCGCGCGTCCGATGCCGCTCGACGCACCCGTGATCAACACTCTCATGAGAGATCGTCATAGGCCATTGTCGCGAGATATCGCGGACGATCACTGTCGACACCGTGGTCTTTCGCGAATCGACCCCGAAATTGCGCTGATTCGCGTGGGCACGCGGACTGCTACTCTCGTTGATCGTGGATATCCTCAAACTCGCTCTTCCAGTCGCGCTCGCACTCGCTCTCGCGCCGAACGTGTCCGCCGAGCATGCAGCCGTCCAGCTCGTGGTTGCGGCGACACCGCATGACGCCGACGCGACGAGCACCGATGTGCGAGCGATCACTCTCGACACTGGCGCGACCCGCACACTCGCGACCTTGCGTCATCCGCCCGGCGCGGTGATTCGAGGAGACGTGCGCGGCGGCGAGTCGTTCGTCGTCATGGACGAAGACAATGGCGATCGTTTTTGGGGAGCCGGTCTCTATCGCGTCGATGGTGCGGGTGCGCGTCGACTCGCGGGCGGAATTGGTCACGCCCGCCGGCCGCTCGCCAGTGTCGACGGTTGGGTCTATGTCGAGCGCGGAACAGGCGGAAATGCCGTGCCGGATGCTCACGCGGGTCAACTGCGCATGGACGACATTCACATCGACGCGATCGACGCAGCGACGGGCGCGATCCGCGCGGTCTACGGGTTTTCGGGTTACGCGCTCCACCTCGCAGGTGAACACGCGGGCGCTCTCATCGTCTATCGCGTCGGCGCACACGGCACGGACATCATCTCGGTCGATCGAGCGAGCGGAGCACTGAGGGCCAGTCTATCGGTCGCGCCGTTCGCCAGAGACTTCAGCGTAGACGACGCGACCGGCTCTCTCGTGTTCGCAGATCGCGACTCGGGCGCGTGGACAATCGATCGTCTCGATCTGTCCACGTTCAGCCTGTCGCATGTCGCCTCTGACGTTGATCAGCAATCCTCGCCTCTCGCACTTCCGTCTGGCGCGATGGCGATGACTGCACCTCGTCGCGGCGGTCTGTCGCTTGGTGGAAGAGTGCTCACGCCTCTTGGAGTCGGCTTCGATGCGCCGCTCGTGTCGACAGACGACGGCACATGGCTCTCGGTCCTTCACGTGCCTGCGTCTGGTTTTGACGAGACGTACGCGATCGATGTGGCAAGAGGGACCGGCGCTCGTGTTGGTTCATCCAACGAGCGCGTCGACACGCTTGGCTTTCTCGGCAACCGTAACGGCGGTGCGCGATGAAGAGCCTGATTTTAGCCTTCTTTGGCGTCTCACTCGTCGCACATTCGGCAAGCGCTTACTGCCCGAGTTACACACCCGCCGAGACCGCGGGTGGACAAAACTGTGGAGTCGATCCGGCGCCGGGGACGAACCCAACCATCCCCGCGTGGAATCTGATCTTCGCGAAGGTCGCGCCGGGCAAGGCGTCTTGGGGTGCCGACGGTCCCTCCTCGATCGGCACGATGGGATCGGGCTGCGGAAAGCCAAAGCCGACCACGCAGGTGCCTGCGCACTTTCCGTGTCACGTGCTCAAAGCGATCGCGATGCAGGAGACAGGCTGGCGGCAGTTCTGCGTGCCCGACACACCCAGCGCGTCCGTGGGAGCACCCGAGCGAACCATCGTCGCGTACGACTGCGGCTATGGCATCGGCCAGGTGACGAGCGGCATGCACGTCGGAGAAAATCCGAGCTTCGATCGTCAGCGGGTCGTCTCCGAACCCACCTACAATCTGGCTACGGGGACGCAGATCCTCAACGGCAAGTGGTCGTTTACCAATTGCGTCGGCGACAACGATCCCGACATCGTCGAGGACTGGTACGAGGCCATTTGGGCCTACAATGGCCTCGCTTACGTCAACAATCCGAACAACCCCAATCTCACTCCGGGACGCGGCGTCTACAATCCGAGCAACGGCGGCAGCTACACCTATCAAGAGCGCGTACTCGGTTGGATGGAGCATCCGCCTGCGGGTCGGTGGGCGGTGCTGGCACCCGCGTATCCAAATCGAGCGGACGTGGGCGGGGGCGGCGTGCCACCCAGCATTCCTGATCCGAGCTGCGCGTCGCCTACCGATTGTGTCGGCAAACGATCCACGCATGCCTCGGTGTGCGACGGTCTACCCCCTCAGCCAGATGCTGGACCGCCTCCGCAAGACGCGAGTGTGCCCCTGGGACCCGACGCGTCGACTCCCGCTGACGATGCGAGCGCTCCGGTCGGCGCGGCTCCGGCCGATGTCTCGGGGTGCTCATGCCGACAATCGCTGTCGAGCAACTCGTCGCCAATCGGGCTATTTGTTGCCGGTTTAGCGCTGATGATGATGCGCAGGCGACGAGCCCGTCGGTAGCAGACAGAGAGTCTTGCCGCGCAGCTGCTATGGTGCCGCGCCCCAATGCAAAGACCTGAAGTACTCGCTCCTGCCGGTGACGAAGCATCCATGCGCGCAGCAGTGCGTGCGGGCGCAGACGCTGTGTACTTTGGCATTCAAGGATTCAACGCTCGCGCGCGCGCCAAAAATTTCGATGCGGAGTCGCTCGCCGAGATCATGCGCATGCTCCACGAGCACGGAGTCAAAGGGTACGTCACGCTGAACACACTCGTGTTCGATCACGAACTCGACGCAGCGATCCAAGCAATCGAGGCATGCGCAAACGCCGGTGCAGATGCCGTGATCGTGCAAGATTTTGCCGTCGCAAAGCTCGTGCGATCGATCGCTCCATCGATGCCCATCCACGCGTCGACGCAGATGACGTGCACGGACGCGAGCTCGGTCGCGCTTGCAGGCGAGCTTGGCGCGCGTCGCGTGGTTCTCGCGCGAGAACTGTCGCTCGATGAGATCGCCACGATCGCGAAGTCGACGAACATCGAACTCGAGGTGTTCGTTCACGTTGCGCTGTGCGTGTCGTACTCGGGTCAAAGCTTGACGAGCGAAGCCATCGGCGGTCGCAGCGCGAACCGCGGAGCATGCGCGCAAGCTTGCAGACTCCCGTATGAGCTGGTCGTCGACGGTGTGCTGCGAGACCTCGGAGACAAGGCGTACCTGCTGTCGCCCATGGACCTCGAGGCCGCGCACTTGGTCCCGCGGCTTGCCGAAATTGGCGTGAAATCACTGAAAATCGAGGGCCGATTGAAGGGTCCCGAATACGTGTATGCTGCAACAAGACTCTATCGCGAGGCCGTCATCGGCGCACTGTCCGAAGAGCATCGGCGACTCGCGCTTCAGACCTATTCTCGCGGATCGGGCACCGCGTTTCTCGAAGGCATCGACCACCAGCGCTTCGTGGAAGGCGTGACTTGTGATCATCGCGGCGTCGAGATCGGTCGCTCCACGGGCATCACGCACGTCAAGGGCGGTCCGTGCATCGGCATCGCGTTGCAAGAACCTCTCGCGCGCGGAGACGGCATCTTGGTGCTCGGTTCATTCGCGAGTGACGGCGAGGTCGGCGGTCGCGTCTGGGAAATCTACGACGAGCGCGGTCAACGTTTGGAGAGCGCTAGCGCGGGCCAGCGTATTTCGGCCTGGTTGGGGCCTGATCGGAGCGTTGACTCGCTCGCGAGTGATCGTCGCGTGTTTCGCACGAATGATCCACGCGCCAGTGATGCCATCGTCACCGATCTCGAACGCTCGCCGTCGAAGGCGCCGCTCAGCATGCGAGCCAGTGGCGTGATCGGAGAGCCGCTGCTGGTCGAAGCCACGAGCGATCGCGATGGCCGAACGACCTCTGCGCGCACGGAGGTCGTGATCGAACGCGCGCGCAACGCCGCAACCGATCGGCAAGTGCTCGCGGACAAGCTCGGACGCCTCGGAGACACGCCTTTTGTGTTGTCGACATTCGAGGCTGAAATACCGAGCGAGTCGTTCTTGCCTGTCGGCGCGCTCAATCGCGTGCGTCGAGAGATCGTGGCGCAGCTCACGGCCCAGGCGACCCAGCATCACGCGATCGCTTCGAGCCTGGCGCGCCACGAGCTGTCGGCTGTCCCAGATCGCGCGCCTCCTCCCGGAGGACTGTTTGTCCTCTGTCGATCGCTGCCCCAAGCGCGAGCTGCGGTCGTTGCAGGAGCCGACGGAATCATCCTCGACTTTTTGGAGCTCGTCGGCACGGGCGATGCGGTACGCGCGTTGCGGAGCGAAGGGAACGTGCACATCACGCTTGCTCCTCCACGCGTACGCAAACCGGGCGAGGAAAAAATCGATCACTTCCTCGAAGCGCTGCAACCCGACGCGTTGCTCGTGCGCGGTTTGGGCGCGCTGCGTGAACCCTCACAACTAGCCAGAATCGGCGACTTTTCGCTCAATGTGACCAATTCGATTTCTGCATCCATGGTGCTCGCGCGCGGGCTTCGAGCGTTCACGCCGTCGTTCGATCTGGACGCCGACCAGCTCGGCGCGCTGCTCGCGGAGGGCTTTGGTCCATTCGCGGAGGTCGTCGTTCATCATCCGATGCCGCTCTTTCACAACGAGCATTGTCTCTTCGCCGC
>JAYVXK010000132.1:0-2537 GCA_043785265.1 Myxococcales bacterium
GGTCGCGCGATCCGCCGACACGTCGATCATCCCATCAGGAGTCTCGTCCGTGTATCGGGTCGCGGTTGGCGTGGTGGCTACCGGTTTGGTCGCTGGAGGCGCCGCACTGGCGACAATCGGCGCGATGCCCAAGAGCAACGGAAACAGCCAACGCGAGGAGCGAAACGAAGTCGGGTGCATGGACGGGTGTTGTTACCAGGGCAGCGGCCCTCGCACTAGGAGCTTGGCGTTCGCGTCCAACGCGACTCTAGCGTTCGCTTGCGTGGACGATCTCGCGGAAGCTTGCTATCCACACGCTCCCCAATCCTGAACCCGCGGAGCTGCACGTTATGGCGACCTTCGATCCCCCCAAGAGTGGCACCCCGATCACGATGGGCGCTGGACATCAACTCAGCGTCCCTAACGATCCCATCATTCCGTTCATCGAGGGCGACGGCACGGGGCGCGACATCTGGCGATCGAGCGTGCGTGTGCTCGATGCCGCAGTCGAAAAAGCCTACGGCGGCAAAAAGAAGATCGCGTGGCACGAGGTCTATGCGGGCGAAAAAGCCTTCACCAAGTTCAATGACTGGCTGCCCAATCAGACCGTCGAAGACTTTCGCAAGTACTTGGTCGGCATCAAAGGTCCGCTCACCACTCCCATCGGCGGCGGCATTCGATCGCTCAATGTCGCGCTCCGACAGATGCTCGATCTCTATGTTTGCTTGCGCCCCGTTCGCTGGTTCAAGGGCGTCCCAAGCCCCGTAAAAAGGCCCGAAGCAGTCGACATGGTGATCTTCCGCGAGAACACCGAAGACATCTATGCGGGCATCGAGTTCGAGAGCGGCAGTGACGACGTCAAAAAGTTGCTCACGTTCCTCAAAGACAACTTTCCCAAGTCGTACAAAAACATTCGCTTCCCCGAGACCAGCGGCATCGGCATCAAGCCTGTCTCGCGCGAAGGCACTGATCGCCTCGTGCGTGCCGCGATCCAATACGCGCTCGATCTCAAGCGCAAGAACGTGACGTTCGTTCATAAGGGCAACATCATGAAGTACACCGAGGGTGCCTTCATGAAGTGGGGATATGCGCTCGCCGACAAGGAGTTTGGCGACAAGGTTTATACCTGGGCCACCTGGGAGAAGACCAAAGAGCAAAAAGGCGAAGAAGCCGCAAATGCCGAGCAAAAAGCGGCGCTCGCGAGCGGGAAGCTGCTCGTCAAAGACGCCATCGCGGACATCACACTTCAACAAGTGCTCACGCGTCCGAGCGAGTTCGACGTCATCGCGACTCTCAACTTGAATGGCGATTATCTCTCAGACGCTCTCGCGGCGCAGGTCGGCGGCATTGGCATCGCCCCTGGTGGCAACATCAACTACGTCACCGGTCACGCGATCTTCGAAGCGACTCACGGCACCGCACCGAAGTATGCCGATCTCGACAAGGTCAATCCGGGTTCAGTCGTACTCAGTGGCGAGATGATGCTCCGACATCTTGGCTGGGCCGAAGCGGCAGACCGCGTCATCAAAGGGATGGATGGCGCGATCGGCAGCAAGCGCGTCACGTACGATTTCGCCCGTCAAATGGAAGGCGCGACCGAGATCAAGTGCAGCGAGTTTGGCGACAACATCATCGCTCACATGTGACGACGGCTACTCGACGCGACAAAACCCAGCGTCGCATGCCGACAGACCTCCTTTGTCGCTGACCCCGTAAGGTGGCAAGCACAGCTCTGGCGACTCGCCCGTCACGCAACGCATCTGCGGTGCGGGCGGCGCGCCACTCACGACCGGGGACGCGTCGTTCGCTAGCCGGAGGGACCGCGACCCAGATTCCTGCAGCGAGTTTTCCAAAGACGCCGCGTCCGAGTCAAGCGATGCAGCGGTCGCGTGGTCGCCAGCTACGCTCGATGCGCAAGATCGACTCGCCCTCGCCGCGCGAGGGTGATGCTACGCTCTCGATCCATGTCGCCTTATCCGTTCCTTCTTATTACGCTCGCCGCTTGCGTCGGCGACACGCCGACTAATCCCGTCCAACTCGACTCGAGTGCGCCGAAGGACTCGAGTCTTCCCTCGACTGACGCGCCCACGGACACGCTTCAGGCCGATGGTGGAGCTTGGACCCCTGCAGCACTCGATGCGCAAGGTCAGCTCGCGCTGTGGCTCGAGGCGTCTTCGGCCAATGTCACCGTCAGCGCAGGAAAAGTCGGCGTGTGGAAGGACCTCAGCAAAAATCACAATGACGCGGTGAACAATCAAGGCGGTCCCGTCGTCGACTCGGTTGTCGTGAATCAGCGCGACGCAGTGCACTTCGTGGGAAGCGCAAGACTCAAGATCGCTGACGCGACGAGCCTGCAGTTAGGCATCGACCAGTTCGACATCGAGGTGGTCGTCAAGGTCACTGCGACGCCTTGCTATTTTTTCTCGAAGGCAACGATCAATAATACCACCGGCGGGCCCACCTACGTGTCTGGGCTCGAGGTTGCGGCCAACACGCAGACCATCAAGGTGGACGGAGGTCCAGTCTCGAGCACTTCTCACTCAATCGCGTAGACGTAC
>JAYVXK010000133.1:0-2535 GCA_043785265.1 Myxococcales bacterium
GGCAGCCCGAAGCCTCAGGATCGCCGCGCGCAGCCAGCCCTACGAGACGGACCCGGCGCCGCGCATCAGTACGCGTGTGCTCCGAGGCCAGCCTCTACGGAACGCACGATCTCCTGCTCGGTGCGCGAGGCGATCTACATACTCGACGGGCTGCTCGAGAACGACACGATCCTCCGCCCGCGCGAGCACTACACGGACACGCACGGCTTCACCGAACAGCTCTTCGGCCTCTGCTACTTGCTCGGGTTCTCGTTCATGCCGCGGCTCAAGGATCTTGCGGACCAGCAGCTCTATCGCGTCGACCGCTCGCGATCGTACGGGGCGCTTGACCCGCTCTTTCGTGCCAGCATCGACGTCGCCCTCGTGCGCGAGCAGTGGGATCCGCTCGTGCGCGTGGCGGCGTCGTTGCGGGCGCGCTCGTCGCCAGCACACGTCGTCCTCGACCGGCTCGCCGCGAGCTCCCCATCCGACAGGCTCGCCAAGGCGCTCACGATGCTCGGCCGCGTCGTCAAGACGACGTACCTCTTGCGCTACCTGCAAGATGGCGCGCTCCGCGACCGCGTGCACCTCCAGCTCAATCGCGGCGAGTCGCGCCACGAGCTCGCCCGTCGGCTCTTCTTCGCGAACCAGGGCACGTTCCGCAGCGGGGACTACGAGGAGATCATGAACAAGGTGAGCGCGCTCAGCATGCTCTCGAACGCCGTGCTGGTGTGGAACACGGTCCACATCGCGAAGATCGTGCGAAGCCTCGAAGCCCGAGGCGACGTCGTCGCGCGCGCCGATCTGGCCCGCGTGTCGCCGCTCGCGCATGCGCACGTGATCCCGAGCGGCACCTACCGTTTCCCCAGCAAAAACGAGGAGTCAGCGAGCTAAGAGTAAATTTTTGCGGGCGCCGCTACCCCAAGGAGGAGCAGGTCTCGCACCGTGCGGAGGCCCTTCCGATCGATGAGACACTCGGCCCTGGTGGGGAGCTCGACGAGGCCGTCAATCGGCCGAGCCACGGGCGCCGCGAGGTGGTCGGGGTCAACGGCCGCGGAGTTGCCCATCGGTTTGGGGATTCTAACGCGCGTCATCACCAAGGTCGCCGCGCTCAATGTGATCGCTGCGCTCGAGACGTTCATCGCGCACGCGCAGCGGGTGAGGCGGTGTCGGGGTTGCGTCGCCAATCTCCCACAGAAACTCGTGTAAGTTCATCTTGTTGCGGACCGTCGACGATATTGAATGCTAGGTTTGGAGGATTGCTCGCGGGGGGATTTCGGACCGTGCGAGCGCGCCAGCAACCATCGCCGTGGCGCGTGACCCAACTGCATGGAGGTTCGGAAAATGGGGTACTTCCCGCGAGCGATCACTGCGCTTCCCGTCATCGTGTTTCTCGGCGCGTGCACTCGCGGCAGCCCCTCGGAAGATCTCGGAACGACATCGTCGTCCCTCGTAGGAGGCACCGACGACTCAAACGATCCGCGAAACTCGAACGTCGTGGCGTTGCTCCAAGTGAACGGTCAAAATGGCGGCTCGGCGGACTGTAGTGGAACTCTCATCACGCCGTTGATCGTGCTCACGGCCAACCACTGCGTGACCGGAGACGCCAACACTGACAAGGCGGGACTCAGTCTCTCCGAACTAAACAACCCCACCATCACCCTGGGCAGCACGAGCAATAGCAGCTACACGATCAGTTCGACGGGGCAGCCCGCTTTTCGAATCGCGCGCTCGCTACGGCCGAGCGACCCGACCAAACTCGACCTTGCACTCGTCTATCTCGACCCCGCGTCGGTGTCGAAGGCCAGCGTCATTTCGCCGGCGTCGGCGTGGGCACCGCTTCTAGGTCTGGACATCCGACGCCCGTCCTTCACGGCGCCGACGATCGGCGACCAAACTCAGTTCACCGCCGCAGGCTGGGGCACTGGTACGGGAACGGTCGCCCCGACAAGACAGTTGGCCGTCACGCTGGGCCTAGGCGAGGTCGACGGAGAGATTCGTTCCGACATCACGCTCCAGAACGGCGACTCCGGCGGGCCGCTCTTTCGAACGACCGATGTTGGCGCACGCGACACCTTCGGTGTCGCGAGTCTGCAGTTCGACAGCACCAACGGCAGCTACTCGAGGTGGGCGGACATCACCACGGCAGACAACCAGAGCTGGATCCTCGCCAACGTCGTGGACAATGGCCGAGGTCAGAACTGGCTCTCCCAGCATCCGACCATCTTCGGGTACCGCGATCATTGGAAAGGGGAGGTCGAATACCTCGGTGACTGCGACTCTGCGAACGACATCGATTGCGATCACTGGACGAACGCCCACGACAACTGCCCGTATGTCCTGAACCCGCTGCAAGAAGATTCCAACGACGATCGCATCGGCGACGCGTGCCCATGCCCATGCGACGTTGCCAACGACTACGATGGCGATCTCGTTTGCCCGGACCCTGGAGACCCCACGGTGAACCCGCTCGGTGCTGCGTGCAAGACTCTGCCCGGCCACATCATCGACAACTGTCCGCGCGCCGCGAACCACGATCAAGCAAACTGCAACGTC
>JAYVXK010000134.1:0-8410 GCA_043785265.1 Myxococcales bacterium
CGATTCCACGGCATTGCCGACCAGATTGAGCAACGCTTCTTTGAGGCGGCGGGGATCACCGATCACGGTCCATGTGGTCGGCGCACGCGAGATCTGCACGCCGGCGGCCACGGCTCGTGCTTCGAGTACGGCGAGAACGTCGTCGACCAAAACGCCGAGTTCGACGGGCTGCGGGCGGAGTTCGGTGAGCGGGCGCGAGAAGTTGAGGTAGTCGCGCAGGATGGCTTCCATGCGGATCACTTCTTTTTGCATGACGTCCACACGCTCGCGGCTCTTGTCGTCGAGCGCGGACTTCGAAACCAGACCGAGCAGTCCCTTCACGGCGGAGAGGGGATTTTTGAGTTCGTGCGCAACCTTCGCACTGAGTGATTCGAGGCGACTGGCGCGCTCCGTTTGTGTCGCCAGGATTTCTTCGCGCAGGTGATCGATCGACTCGCCCGCCCGGCAATAAGCGTCGTTCACGTTGTAGGAGCCTGCGCGCAGGAGGAACACCGCGTGAGCGACTGCCCAACCAAAAAGTACCGTGCGATAAGGTTCTGCGATCGCCGGACCGAGCCAAGCGGCAGGTGTGACGATGACGAGGACCAGAAACCCTAGAGTGAGCGCGAGGGCGAACGCACTTTGGCGCCCACGACCGAAGACGGCAAAACCAGCGCCGACATGACCAATCACCGTGGGCCATAGCGGACTCGCCAAACCACCGGTCAGTAGAAGAACCGCGGTCTGCCCGAGCAGCGCGGCGACCTGCGCGACGAAGATCTGCTGTGAACTGAGCACGCGACGCGCCGCCATTCGCACTTCGACGATCGTGAACACGAGCACCGCCGCAAACGCGCTGGCGACGCCGATCGTGCGAGCCACTGGGTACCCGCTCAAAAACAGCAAACCGAGCACCAGCAGCACATGGGGCAGCATGCGGGCGGGCCGCTTGCGCACCCACTCGGTGACGACAGCCCGCAGATGCGCCGACCGGAGCGCTTCGAACCGCGACCTCCGAACGCCCTCCGAGACTCGCAACTTCTCGGGCTGGCTCATGGACAAAGGGATGTGACGCAGCGCGCCCTCTCTCGTCAAGCCCCTGAGTGCGAGTATCATCGACCGCAGATGACGAAGGAGGTGTCTCCGCAGAGTCGCGCACGAGAAGTGTTCGAGCAATGGCTCGCGCGAACCGGCGACTATCGCATCGCGGCGCAACGGGCGGGTGTGTCGGAGCGCACGGGTAGGCGCTGGAAAGCAGAGCCGCGGGCGACCGGCGAGTCGGGAGCCGTCGTTCGTGGCGCGAAAACGACCATGCTCACCGAGCCGACGCGCTTCATCGGTCGACAAAGCGCGCTTGGCTCGATCCACAAGTTTTTTGGAGAAGGCGCACGCATCGTCACAGTGCTCGGGCCCGCCGGAATCGGTAAAACACGGCTCGTTTTGCGTTATGCAGATCTGCACGCCGCGGCGTATCCAGGGGGCGTCTACTTCTGCGATTTGAGCAGTGCGACGACGACCGATGCGATGTTCGCCGCGCTGGCGAAGTCTCTGTCGGTTCAACTCAGCGCGCGCGGAACTGACGAAGCGCACACCGCCCAACTTGGACACGCGCTCGGCTCTCGCACGGACTCACTCGTCGTGATCGACAACCTGGAGCAAGTGGTCGCGTTCGCGGCTCCGCTCGTCGGCGCCCTCGCAGCGGCTGCCCCGCGCTCGGTTTTGTTGCTGACGAGTCGCGTTCAAGTGCGCACGCAAGGTGAGGTGGCATGGCATGTCGACGCGCTCGCGACACCAGTGGGTGACGTGAAGGCCGCGAGAGACGCGCTCGCGAGCGAGGCGATCGAGTTGTTCGTCGATCGGGCGCAACTCGTTCGCCCCGGTTACACATTGACGGATGCGGATGCGACAGTGGTCGCGCAGATCACCGCGCGTCTCGACGGCAACCCGCTCGCGATCGAACTCGCAGCGGCGAGAATGGGGATGCTCTCTCCCGCGCAGATCCTCGCGCGCCTCGAAAAACGCTTCGATTTGCTCGTCGGCGGAGCGCGCGACGCTCCCATGCGCCAGGTCTCGATGCGCGCCGCGCTCGATGGCTCGTGGGACCTGCTCTCCGAGCACGAACAAACCGCGCTCGCCGAAACCTCCGTATTCGTCGGCGGATTTTCTCTCGAAGCGGCAGAGCGAGTGATCGCGCTGAGCTCGGGTCCCAAGGTGCTCGATGTGCTCGAGTCGCTTCGCCAGAGTTCGCTTCTGCGTGCGCGTACGAGCGACATCGGCGAGGTGCGCTTTTCTCTCTACGAGACCGTGCGCGACTACGCCAAAGAACGACTCACAGAGGAGCCAAGAAATGGCGCTGCCGTGCGCCGCCGTCACACTGCATACTTTCTCGAGGTCACGACAGCCTGGGCCAAGGCAGTCGATCGAACGGGCGGCGCGGAGGTTCGTGCGCGCGCGGCGAGCGACATCGAGAACGCCATCGCGGCACACGAGCACGCGGTGACGGCCAAAGACTCTGCGAATGCGTTCGAACTGGCGATTGCGTTGGGTCAGCTGCTCGTCGGACGAAACCGAACAGAGCGTGCGATCTATGCAAACACGCTCGCCCTCGAAAATGCCGCGACGCCTCCCGCGTTGGCGGGGCTCGCCATTCGAGTGCTCGCTGCGCGCGGCAACGCCGAACGACTCGCGGGAGATGTCGAGGCAGCCAAGCGCACATACGAAGACGCTCTCGATCGAGCTAAAAACATGGCGGATCCCGCGTTGGAGGCGCTCTCGCTCACGGGGCTTGGTCTCGTGCATCAAAACGCAGGGAGGCACGCAGACGCGCTCGCGTCTTATGCAATTGCGCTCCCATTGGCAGAGCGCGCCAAAGACGAGGAGCTCGTTGGGCGCACGCTCGGTCACATGGGCGTGGCCCATCGCGTGTTGCGCCATCGCGAAGAAGCGTTGGATTGCTCGTTGCGCGCATTCGCGAGTCACACCAAGACTGGCTCGACGCGACTCTTGGCCGCCGAAGCGCTAGCGATGGGCACGATTCATCAGCAGCGCGGCGAACCGGAGCGAGCGAGGCAACGATACGAAGAAGCGAGCGCGCTCACTCGCGAAGTGGGCGACGAAGGGCTCGAAGCTTCTGTGCTCGGCACGCTCGGCACATTGCACGCGGAGCTGGGCGAAGTGGATCTTGCGCTGTCTCACTGTCATCGTGCGCTCGAGATTTTCTCGAGACTGGGTATCAAGCGACTCGAGGGACTCGCGCTTGGCAACATCGCGAACTTGTATTTCCAATTGGGTCGAGTCGATGACGCGCGACTCTCGTTGCAGCGCGCCGTGCAAGTGATCGCAGCCGCAGGAGACGAGCTTCATCAAGGCATTTTCATGGGCCACCTCGCGGGGGTGCTCGCCACTCAAGGTGCAGTGTCGGACGCCGATTCACTCATCGCCGAGGCCGAAAAACTGCTCGAAAAGCGAGATCCCCACGCGTGGAGTGCGGCTCTTGGTCTGCAACACGGATGGATCGAACTCGCGAAAGCCAAGCGTGCGCGTTCACCCGCGGAAGCCGAACAATGGATCGCCAAAGTCCGGGCGCGAATCGAAGCAGTACCTCACGAAAGCACTGACGATGTTCGAGTGAATGTGCGCATGCTTCGACTCGCTCTCGCCGCGCCGATGGACAGCACGACCGATCTCGACCCCCACGCGCTCACGATCAGCGAAGACGCGGCGCTCGTGCGAACGCCGATTGGATCGCGCATCGAACTCGATCGCAGACGCAATGTGCGATTGGTGCTCAAGGCGCTCGTCGAACGACACTCGACCGGACCGGGGACGCCGCTCAGTGTGGACGACCTGCTCGCAGCGGGCTGGCCTGGTGAGAAAGTGCTGCGCGACGCGGGTGCGAGTCGGGTGTACGTGGCGCTCGGCACGTTGCGCAAACTTGGACTGCGCGATGCCATCAAGAGTCGTGACGGCGGCTACTTGCTCGACCCTGCGTTGAAGGTCGTGGTCACGAAGTCGGTCGTCAAACCTTGATGCTCGTTACTTCGTCGCGATGACGAGGACTGCGCTTGGATACTTTGCGAAGACGCCGCGCTCCGCTTTCGCCTTGAAACCAGCCCGTTCGAGCTTGCGCCACACGGTCGGCCACAAGAACGTGAGGTAGTACATGATGAACTCGGGCTTGATGATCGCGTTGCGTACGCGCATCGCTGCGTTGAAGCCGCGAGCCATCCACCAGCTCGGCTCGGCGAGACTGGGTAGCTCGCTCGTCACGAAGACAAAGCGTCCGCCTGGTTTGAGCGCGCGGTAGATGCTGGCGATGAAGCGCGGCTCATCGTTCTCTAGGATGTGACCAAACGCGCCAACACACGTCGCGACGTCGAACTCTTCTCGAAACGGCATGTCGAGCGCGTCGCCGACGATCAACTCGACGGCCGCGTCACCAGGCGCGTCGGCGAGTCTGCGCGATGCTTGCCCGAGCATGCCCTGACTTTCGTCGAGACCGACCACTCGCTGTCTGCACATGGGTCGCAGCCAGCGCATCGCTGCGCCAGTTCCGCAGCACACGTCGAGAGCAGCATCGACCGGGCCGATGCGTTCTGCCATGCGCTCGAGGATCGGATCGGGTGTGCGAAACGGCGTCTTGTCGAACTTGGGCGCGAGTTGATCGTACCCATCGCGAGTCGACGAAAGTGCTTGTTTCATGAGCTCCACGAACGTGGGGCCACCGGGCTCGAACATGCAACGACAGTAGCCTACCGATACGGTCCCGTCCCGCTCGCCGCGGCAAGCAACGCGACGCACTCGGCCGCGGCGTCGATGCGTTTCTGGTCCATCTCGATGCCATCAAAAACGACTTCAGCCGTGCGAGCTTCGATCGAAACACGCGCGGGGCGTGCGATCAGGATCTTTTCGCGCGCTTCTGCGCTCGGCAATGAATCACGCGCCGCTTCGTCGACGAACGTGCAAAACGCTTGGTCGAAGGCTGGATCTTCGGTTTTGACCTGAATGAGTTTGTCGTACCCCTTACTCGCGGCAGGGACGACGATGACGCGCCCGACGTCGTCTTGGCGATTGGCGACCACCGCAGTCATCGTGTGATCATCTCGACGCGACAACGAGACTGACACTCGCGTGCCGTGTCGGAGCAGCGTGATTTCGCCTTCGCAAGCTCGGTCCACCAGACGCAGCTCTTGTTGCACCGATCCCGACAGAGACGCCGCGAGCTTGGTCCAGCGTGCTTCCATCCGTCGACCGCGCGCCGCAAAAACAGCCGCTGCACGCATCGCTCTGGCCAGCAGGGCGGAGTCCGATTCGAGGTTGGTGCGCACCAACTTTGCGGTCGATCCTTCGAGAGAAAACAAATACGGGTGCGAACTCATCACGCCGCGCACGACCGCACGATTGAGCCACGCGCGCGCGACCGCCTCGTCTCCGGCTTTGACCACATGCGTGTCGTCGAACTCGACGACACCGAGCTTCACGTCTTGTGCACCGAAGAGGACTTTACTCAGCGTGAAGAACACATTCGCATTCTTGACTTCGATCCGCACCCCAGCTGCATGCGCGGGTTTGGCGATGATGCGCGTGTAGGTCGTCGAAGACTTCCCGTTGGAAACCACATAGGAGTCTGCGACGACTGTCACGCCTTCGAATGTTGCGCGTACGGCCATTGGAGTTCGCGAATGCCAAGGTCCGCCCATCGGCAAGAACTCGCCGCCAACGGCGTCGGCAGCTGCTTGCCAAGTTTGCTCGTAGCGTTTTCGGCCTGCTTTTGCGGCCGACCATAACAACGCGCCAAACCCGCTGCTCATGACCGCGACGAGCGCTGTGATCGACGCAGGGTCCATCAGGTGTTTTGTGGTGCCCGGAGTTTCGCGACCAACGCGGCGGGGTCGCGGACGGTGATTCGATCGTGCTCGAGATCGAGTTCGATCTGCGGATACATGCCGACGACCATGTGAATGGTCAGCGGCGGCGTCCCCATCTGCGCTTCGAGATCGCGCGCCACCTCGGACCAAGGCATCGAGCACGCACCGACCGCATCCCTGGTGCCCCAAGTGACGAGTTGCATGAGGACCTGATTGGCAACACGCGCTGCAGTGGGACCGCCGGAGAGGGTCACTCGTTTTTGCGTGTATACATCACGCATGCGCGCGGCGAGGGCATGAATGAGCCTCGCCATCCACGGCTTCATCGTGGCGAGCTCTCTCTCGAGAACCGATCGCGTGACGACGAGTACTGTCGTGTCCTCGGTCGCAAGAACAGTCGCGGTGCGTGGGCCTTCGCTCAAGATCGCCGTCTCGCCAAAGACTTCGCCTGCCCTGAGGGTCGTCATCGTCGCCACCGCACCACTGACGACTTTGAGCACGTCGCACCGACCCGACACGATGATGTACGCGGCATTGCCTGGTTCGCCTTCGCGCACGATGTACGTGCCCTTGGCAAAACTGGTCTGCGGAAACTCCGCGCCTCCGCGCATGAAACGAACGAGGTCCTCTTTGAGTTCGTCCGTGTCGATGTACCGATCGCTGCGATGGCGACTCATCGCTTTGAGCACGATTCGCTCGAGCTCTGGAGGCACGCTGTCGCCCGCGATTTCGCTGGGTTTGTGAAACCGCGCTTCACGCGCGAGTTCGAGTGTCTCGTCGCGCGACTCACCGCGATAGGGCGGGAGCCTCGTCAGCAACTCGTAAAGAATGGCGCCGGTCGAAAAAACATCCGCGCGCGCGTCGAGCAAGAAACGCTTGCCCTGCGCTTGCTCGGGAGACATGTACGCGGCGGTGCCGAGCACAGAGTCGCCAGTCGCGTCCGTCGTGGGCTCGCCTTCTTTTTTGGGTGAGGTCTCGTCGTCGTCGAGCACCGACAGGTCAGGACTCGACCCGCGCGGCGGGCCATGGAGCGGACGCGCGATGCCCCAGTCCATCAAGTAGACCTGACCGAAGTCGCCGACCATCACGTTGGCGCTCTTCACGTCGCAGTGAACGATGCCGCGCGAGTGGGCGAAGGCCAGCGCATCGCAAACCTTCACGATGACATCGAGAAAGTTGAGCAGCTCGAGAGGATCGATCGGTCCTTCGGGGAGAGCGCGGATCGCGTCTTTGAGCGTGCGCCCCTGCACGAGCTTCATCGTGAAATAGAGCTCGCCCTCGCGGTCGCCAAGATCATAAACCGGCACGATATTGGGGTGATCGAGCTGTCCGGTGGTGCGTGCCTCGCGCAGAAACATACGAAGCATTCGTGTGTCGGCGCGGAGAAGCGGCACGATGCTTTTCTTCGCCATGCGACGACCGAGCGCGCGATCCGAGACGATGCTTATCGTCCCCATACCGCCCACGGCCAACTGCTCCTCGTCCATGAGTCGGCGAGCGACCGGGTTCTTCAACTCCTCGAGCAAGGTCGGAACATCGGCCTCGGTGTGAATCCGTTCGAGGTCGGCCTTCGCGCGCGACTCTGGGTCGGGCGGCTCACTCGCTCGCCGGATGTGCACGATGGTGCTGTCGTCGCGCTCGGCCATGCGACAGCGGAGACTACCATTCAACCAGCAGGCAGCGGCGCGACCTTCGTGAGTCTCGCGCTCTCATCGTAGAATGCGCGCGCGAGGGCTGGATCTTGGCTCTTTGGTGAAGGCGTCGCTTTGCGCTCGTTCGAAAAATACTCACCCGTCGTGCGGTTCGCCCCGGGCGCAGTCGCCAGCATGACGGTCGTCCCGGTGCCTTGCTCGACGGGAGTGCCACCGCCACCAAAACCAGACCTGAGCAACTTGGTCGCGATGACTCCTGGATGAAACGAGTGCGTCACGACATTCGTACCCTTCAAGCGTTTTGCGAGCTCGGTCGTGAACAGCACATTCATCAACTTCGAGGATGCGTAAGCGCCGTAGCCGCTCCAGTCGCGCGCGAGCTGCAGGTCGTTCATGTCGACGACGCCGCTGCTGTGAACGCCAGAGCTCGTGTTCAACACTCGCGCGATCGGCCTTGTTTTGAGCAGATCCAGCAACAGGTGCGTCAGCAAGAAGTGAGCAAAATGATTGACGCCAACTGTGAGTTCGAAGCCGTCTTCGGTCAGCTCGCGCGTCTTGGCGAAGACGCCTGCGTTGTTGAGGAGCACATCGAGCCGATCGGTTTTGTGGAGGACGAGCGCGGCGAGCGAACGCACTTCGCTGAGCTTGCTGAGGTCGCCCCAAACCGCGATGACGTCTGTGCCGAGCTCGCTGGCGACGCGCTCTGCTTTTTCGCGAGTGCGACCATGAATGATCACACCATGTCCGCGCGCGACGAGCACACGCGCCGACTCTTTGCCGATGCCGTCTGTCGATCCCGTGATGAGAATCTGACGCGTCATGATCGGTGCAAGTTTGCGGCGATTCGTGCGCCGTCGAAGTCGAAGTGAAACCGCATGTGACGAAGTCCTCGGGCGACAAGCGCCTCGTACA
>JAYVXK010000135.1:0-2535 GCA_043785265.1 Myxococcales bacterium
ACTGCCACGCCCATGATCAAACACGCGCCCTTCCATGCAGGATAAGCGGCGTAGCCGACGGCGTACTCTTCGCGCTCCATCAAGGTTGCGCCTTTTGCAGTGAGCGATTCGAGATCGGCGATCAGCGCGTCGCCGTCGCCTGGATGACGATTCCACGAAGCAGCTGTTGGAGGATCGCGCTGCACGTCGATGTCGTAAGCCTCGATGAGCGGCATGGCCCAGCCCTCGAAGCTCTTGGCGCAAATGCCCGAGACGGTGTTGTCAGGCACGTGAGTGATGTAGCCGCCCACGATCGCGTGGTGGCCTTGTCCGTAGCGAAATCCAACGAGTGTCGGGATGCCCCAGAACTTCACGCGCATCCAATGCTCGGCGTCTGGTAGCAAGATGCGCACGCTGCTTTGTCGATCGACCGCAGGTGCGAGGTCAGCGACCTTCAACTCTTCGAGTGCCGCGGCGTGTTCGGCACCACCTGATCCACCTTGGGCCGCTTTGCCATCATCACGCGGAGGAGACGCAGCGACGATCGGTGCCGTGCTGGTCGTGCTCGAGGAGCATGCGATGAGCAACACCGAGAGCAGGGCGCGCGTGTTCCTCATGACCTTATGATGGACGATAACGCGGAAAGTTCCATCCACCGAGCAAGCACAGCGCGGATGGGCTGCGATTTTCGAGTGCGTTAGCCCTTCTTGTTGCAGCAAACCGTGGTCTCTTGACCAAGTTTGGGAGTGCCCGTACTCGTAGGGACCACACCGTCGCAAGTGGCGCTCTTGACTGAGCCTTGGTAGCTCGCAGAGGCGTAATTGCCGGTCGAAATGGGCGCCGGTTTGCAGGTGCTGTCTGCTGTGAAGTCGGTCTTACCCTGCGTGCAATTCTGGTCGTTGTACAAACTGAGTGTGCCGGTGCACTCGCTCTTCAAGTTGCAGCCGCCCGAGCACGAGGAGCATTCGACCGTGACGTCGCTGCCGACCAGTCGCTTGTTGGGATAGTCAGCAGGGCAATCGACGTCGCCGGCGTGTGCGACGCAGACCTGCGCCATTTTGCAGATTTCGCCTTGGCAGCTCGTAGGCGGTTCGCACAGGCGACCATCGACGGTCTTCACTTTGGTCGGGTCTGGCTTTGCGTCGAACTGACACGCGCCGCCCTTCGCTTTGGGTGCGATCGTTTCGTAGTGCTGACTTTGGAGGGCGATGGTGAAGTTGTTGAATGGGTCGCAAGCGCCGTTGCCGGTGACCGTGAGCGTCGTCGCGGCCTGACCGCACTGGTTGAGGCCATCTCGCAACCGTTGAACGTCGCCGCCGGTGCAATCGGGTTGTCCCGTCACGTTGCAGGCGCAAGAACACGCCGAACCCGCGACCGGATCGCTCACGACGTCCGTGGACTTCCAACCAGCGGGACAAGCGACCGCGCGGTTGTTCGATGCAGTCACCAACCGGAAGTCCTGAGGCACGATGATGGCGCACTTTGACAGGTCGCACGCGCCCGGGCCGCTGTCGAAGGTGGGCGAGGTGTCAGCCGATCCATCGACTGCGGCCGCATCCTGACCAGGGGGGTTGCCGCCAGGTCCGAACAGCTCGACCGAATCGGCGCCGCCGCAAGCGACCAGAGGACCAAGACCAAAAGTGAAGATGAAGATGAGCTTGCGCATGGTGACCTTTCGATGCCCGAGCTGGTACGAGCGTTCAAGCGTGAGTCTTCCTCGCCCGAGTACAGAAGTTGGGCAGACCGGACGGGGACTCCGCTTTGGACTCTAACATGTGGCTCATCGATGCGCTGGTGGTGCAAAATGCCATCGATTGCGCTAAGCACCAAAGCTCGCAAACCAAGGCCGTTTTGCCCTTTTCGAGGTTCTCGACCCATGACTCAAATCGTCGATTCGCTCGGCTCACCTGTCACGTTGAAGAACGCCCGCCTCACTCAGTGGATTACCGAGGCAGTCGCGCTGACGAAGCCAGACAAGGTCGTCTTGTGCGACGGCTCGGACGACGAGAGAAAGCGCTTCACCGAATTGGCCGTGAGCAGCGGCGTGCTCATTCCGCTCAATCAAGAAAAGTTGCCGGGTTGCTATCTGCACCGCAGCAACGCCAACGACGTGGCGCGAGTCGAAAATCTCACCTTCATCTGCACGACGACCAAAGAACTGGCAGGGCCGACCAACAATTGGATGGCTCCCAAAGAGGCCTACGACAAGGTCGGCAAGTTGTTCGACGGCTCCATGAAGGGCCGGACGATGTACGTCATCCCTTATGTGATGGGTCCGCTCGGATCTCCCATGGCCAAGATCGGGGTCGAAGTCACCGACAGCATTTATGTCGCCCTCAACATGCGCATCATGACGCGCATGGGCGCTCGGGCACTGGCCATGCTCGGCGACGGCAACGACTTCAATCGCGGTTTGCACGCGATGCTCGATTGCAACCCGGATCGGCGCTTTATCTGCCACTTCCCGCAAGACAACACGATCTGGAGCATCGGCTCGGGATACGGCGGCAACGTGCTGCTCGGCAAAAAATGCTTGGCGCTACGCATTGGTAGTTA
>JAYVXK010000136.1:0-8409 GCA_043785265.1 Myxococcales bacterium
CACGAGTTTCTTTTTGGTATCGACTCCTGTCACCGAGGCGAGCAAGACATCGGCGCGCGGACTCGTGAGCACCGCTCGGATCGGGGCGCTGATGTCCGCAGGAGAGAGAGCTGCCGTCGCCACTTGATAGAGCAACGGTTGAAACACGTGGTGATTGCGTTGATCGATCAGCGTCACGTTCGCAAGGCAGCCAGAGAGCGCGCGCGCTGCGGTGAGTCCACCAAAGCCTCCTCCGAGAACGACGACGTGGGGCGTACCCGTCTGGTCCATTTCGCGAGGGTCCTTGTGGTTGGTTGGGTCGGTGGGCAAGGCTTGACGCATGCTACTCTGTGGCGTGCCCATGAGCGACAGACGCGGCGCCGCGAGATCCGTTCGCGAGAGGGTCTGCGAATCCGGAGCCATTGCGCGTGTTCTTGCGCTGTTTTTGGCTCCAATCGTGATGAGTTCGTGCGCCAGCAAGGCGGACGTCGCGTTGCGCACGTGGCATGTCGCTCACAACGCACTAGTCGATCCCGAGGGACGCACCGTCGTGCTACGCGGAATGAACCTCGCGGGCGCGCACAAGGCGCCTCCCTACTTTGGTTTTCATCAGCCTGCGGACTACGCGCGTGTTCGCAGCGATTGGGGACTCGACTCCGTGCGCTTTCTCGTCACATGGTCTGCGATCGAACCCACGCGCGGCAACTACGACGACGGCTACTTGAATGAACTCGACAAGCGAATTGGCTGGGCCGAGGACGCCAACTTGCTCGTCGTCGTCGACATGCACCAAGACCTGTATGGCCTTGGTTTTGGCGGGGACGGTGCACCCCGATGGACGTGCGACGAACAAGCGTATGCCGCGTTCAAACCCGCGACACCTTGGTATCTTGGTTATCTAGACCCTAACCTGCTCAAGTGCGTCGACGGGCTCTATCGCGACATGGATCTGCAGTCGCACCTCGCGGAGGCCTGGCGACGGGTCGCCGAGAGACTGGTGCACCACGCGAATGTGATCGGATTCGACGCGCTAAACGAGCCACATTGGGGGACGTATTCGTTTGCGAGCTACGAGCCGGACGTCCTCGCGCCTCTCTACGAAAGGCTGGTGCGCTCCGTTCGCAGCGCGGCACCGCATTGGGTAGCCTTCATGGAGCCAGGTTCGAGTCGCAACTTGGGATTGCCAACTAGACTATTGCCGTTTTCGTTTGGCGATGTCGTCTACTCGCCCCACTCGTATGACGCTGACGCGGAGGCCGGAAAAGGCTTCGATGCTGCGCATCGCGATCGCATCCTGCAAAACCTCGTCGACTACTCGAATGAGGCGGGCTCGCTCAATGCGGCATTGTGGATTGGCGAGTATGGAGGAATGCCGTCGACCCCTGGCATCAAAGAATACATGCGCGCGCAATTCGACGCGGCGGGCGCGGTCGGTGCGGGGACGGCCTATTGGGCGTACGACAAGAGCGATGGGTATGGCTTTCTCGCGCCTGATGGCTCGGAGAAACCAGAGCTCGCGGGCCAAATCGTCAGGCCCTATCCGCAGCGTGTCGCCGGCACGCTGAGTTCTTACTCGTACGACGAGTCCACGCGCACACTGTCTTTCGTCATGAACGCAGACGCTCGGGTGACCGCGCCTACGGTCGTATCTGTGCCGCCGCGGTTGTTTCCTGCGGGTGCGCGCGTCTCGTGCGGCGGATGTGACGTCACCGCTTCGCCAGGATCGATCGCGCTCGGACACATCGCGCCCGGCCCCACCACCATCGTAGTAAAACCTCTTTAGCGCCCTTCGCGTGGCGCCTGATGACAAGGGCCTCGATGCAGCGATATCCTCAGAGGCACATGTCTTCGACGGTTCAATGCAACAACTGCGGCGCGATGATGACACCGCACTGGGATGGCCGCGTGTATGCGTGTCCGTTCTGTAGAACACAAATGCAGGTCGCCATCGGCGCGGATCAAATTGCCGCCGGGATGGCCGTCGATCTTGCCAATGTGGATGGGTTCTTGGCGAAGCTGGCAAACACTCTCTCGCAAGGATTCGCAGAGCACGCAGCCATTGTCGCCAATGGCGGGTATGTCGTGTCGATCCAGATCAATCTCGATCCCGATCACTTTCATGTGCATCGCGAAGGCCAGCACGCCGTCGCGACTCACAAGAAGGTCGTCCGAGGCGTCGCGCTCCGCACCAAGACACTCACTTTGGATGTTTGGTACAACCAGCTGACGCAGGCGCTCGCCAACAACGCCAACACCAATGCGCGCGCCGCGTGGGTGCTCGGGCAAATCGGCGGCGGACGACAAAGCTAGGAATCGAGCGTTATTGGGGATTGAGGACTAGTGGTAAGGTGAGGCTCGCCATGAAGTACTCGGTCGTTCTTTTGTTGTGTGGGTCGGTAGCCGTCGTGGCGTGCGCGACGAGCGCAGTTGATCCGACGGTCGACGACGACTCGGGGATTTTGCCGAAAGTCGACTCAGGCAAAGATGCCTTCGTCCCGTTCAAAGACGCGGCGGTGGCGGACACGAATCAACCGCTCGACTCGAGCGCCGCTGACGTGATCGCCGAGGATTCGAGCCTCGCGGAGGGTGGTGTCGACTCAGGACCCGACGCCAGCATCGTCGACTCCGGTCTCAGCGCGGTCGTCCAAATCAACGAAGTCAATCCGAACATCAACTTGCAGTCTGACCTGGTGGAGCTCTACGTCGTCACCAGCGGAGACACCAAGGGCATCACGATCGAAGAGAACATCACCGGCAAGGTCGTCCTGGCGACACTCCCTTCCATCGCTGTCATGACGGGTGATCTCATCGTCGTACATCTCAATCCTGCCAATGGCATCAAGGACGAGAGCAGCACGAAGACCGATTGCGCCGATGCAGCTTGCTACTCTGGCGCGTGGGATGTGCGCGGTAGCCTCAATGGGATCACGTATTCGGGTCGCGTGCTCCTCGCGCGTGATCCGAACAGCAACATCCAGGACGGCGTTGCGTTCTTCAAAAAAGGCTCAGTCTCTCCGGCGCTCTTTCACAAGGACGTCACGTCGCTGCAGGCTGCAAATCAGTGGCTTCCAGCGGATTGCGGCGGATTCGTGTGCAGCACCAACGCGCTCGCCGAGGGCATCTCTGTCGACTGGAACGGCAGCGGCACCATCCCTTCGAGCAACAGCGCTGCGCGTGCCGCGAATGTCGATACCAACAAAGCCGGCGACTGGGCAGTTGGCGCGCAGAGCTTCGGCGCGTCTAATCCCTGAGCCCCCACCCAGCCTCCCCCACGTTCCTCAAAACGACTTGTACGACGCGACGGAGACGCCGAGCACGGCGACGATCAGAGCCAACACGAAGGCGATGACGAACGCGCGATGAGCCGTCTTGGAGACGACGAGCCGGGTGGGTTCGTCTTCGAACATGGGCGCGCTGAGATGAGCGAGACATCCGAGTAGCGTGAAGACACCGACGCCGACTGCGAGATGTTCTTTGCGTTCGAACATCCACCCGAGTTTCGGTAACTCGATGAAGATGTGTTGTTTGATGCGCGCGCGATACTCGGGATAGATCCACACACCGAGTCCGCACGTGAGCGCGACCATCAGTGTGCTGAGCACCACCGACAGGCGAGCGCGTCGCTTGGGATTGGCAAGCAGAATGGCAGGGTGCAAGAGCGAGGCGACCGCGAGCCAACCAAGGTGCCCATGGATTCGCTCGAGCACGCGCAAGAGCAGGATCATGGCAGAAACAAGCCTTGAACCGCGATGATCGCACCGACGACGAGCGTCGCGACTCCCACCACCCGCACCGTGCGAGCGAGATCGCGTCGAGCGAGAAAGTAGACACCGAACGCGACCATGCCAGCAACATAAGAGCCAATGCCGAGCCGCCAGAACATCGCGATCTTCGCAGACCAAATCACCGTGGCAGGATTGGCTTCACTCCGGAACAGAACATCGAACCCGCGCAACGCAGCATAAGTCGTCGGGATGGCGAGCAGTCCTGCCATCAACGCAACGACCAGCGGGAGTCGCGCGCGCATGTCGATCTAAAATAGCGTGTAGGCGAGACTGATCGACGTGAGCACGTCGGTCGCCTCTTTGCCAGGCAACGCGTTGTGGTCGTAGCGAACGCCTACAGTCGAGGCGAGCGCGAACTTGGGGGAGAGGTTGGCTTTGAGCCCTGCGTCCGCGTTGAGGCGAAAGGCATCGAAATTGGTGAACGCCTGGAGGTATTCGATTCCGGCCACGAGTTGCACTGCGGCGTTGAGCTTGTGGTCGTATCCGAGGAACGCGCGCATGCCGTGCTCCGACTTCGTCTTTTCGAGCATCGTGCCATCTTTTTGCAGGAGCACGTCGTCGCGTCGGACGTCGAAGAGAAAGTCGTAACCAAGCTCTCCCCACACCTTGAGAGTTTTGTCTTGAATGAAGTAGTAGCCCATGCCGGGATCGACATTGAGTCGCAAATTCAGGCCTTGAAAGCGATCGTGCATCGCGCTGACTTTGCAGAACGCGGTGACGCGCTCACTGATGAAGAAGTCGTAACGGAGCAGGCCCTGCAAGTTCTCGACGGAGGTCGTCTCGGCTTGTCCCGTCTTGCCTGCTTGCGCGTAGTTGAGCGCAGCAGCTCCGGTGAATTGGTGCTTCTCGCGCCGCACCTTCGACTTGACTGCGCTGGTGAGCGCGAGGCTTCGCGAGTTGCCTGCGGCGAGGAGAGCTCCAACGTTGACCGAGACTTCGGTGATGGCAACCTTGTCTGGATCATCTTTTTTTCCGACCGTGTCGAAGCCTTCTTTGGTGACGTCGGTCTGACCTTTCGACGCGGCATCCACTCCCGTGCCGAGACCCTTGGGGGCATCGTCCGCGAGAGCGAGCGAAGGCAAACAAACCAAGAATGAAACGAGAATTGTCAGTCGCACAGCGCGCATGTCGCCTGTTCTCCAGTGTTTTTATTCGGCGCCGCTCATCGCAGTGCCCTCTGCACCGAGGTCTGCAATGGCCGCTTTGATGCTCTTCGGAATCCACTCTTCGTCGGGTCCGTCTGCGGGCAACACCATCGGCGCGCCGTCGTAGAGAACTCGCTTGCCTGGGAACACGAACGTCTTCAGTAGGTAGAGGGCGAGAGACTTTTGATCGAGCACAGGGTCGATCTTGCCGACGTACTTGGCCTCGTGCGCCGCGGGCACCAAGCTCCAGTGCAAGCCTGGTTCGTCGTGATGCGCGCCGTGAAAGCCATTGTTGAACGTGAACCAGTTGAAGATGCGCCCGACGAAGTTGCGTGAATGATTGAACGGGTGATCTTGGTCGCACCCATCGTGCTGCAGAAAGTTCACCGTCGTGATGCCGTAGACCGCCCACAAATGCGGCACGAGGACGAACACCAGCGCCTTGCGCCAGTCGATCAAGAAGAGGGCGGCTTTGCTGCCCCAACACACGATCATCTCGATCATGAGTTGGCGATACCAAGCGGGCATCTTCTTCTTCATGATGCCGACGTAGCGGTAGTTCTGCGAGAAGATGTCAGACCCGACGCGCGGGAAGAAGTACGCGAGATTGAGAATGTTCAATCGCAGAAACGGCGCCTTGGAGGTGCGCATCAAGTCTGCGCGTCCCTGGGTGTGCTTGTGATGACTGAGGTTGTGACCCGGCACGTACTCGCTCACCGGAAATCCGTAGGAGCAACTGAGCGCGACTTGGAACACCTTGTTCGCCCAGCGCTGCTTGAACACAGGTGAGTGCAGTGTGTTGTGCGTGATGACCGCGCAGATCCAAGAGACCGCAGCGGTGAGCACCACGAGGGGAATCGCGCGCGCCGAGAACGGCGAAGCAACGAGCATCCACTCTGTTGCCAAGAGCACGTAATAGAAGCCCACGAACGCGAGCGTGCGGACGTCTGCGCGGTATCGGAGCATCGCGGGCGGATATATCACAGATTCGCGATAGAGCCTCGAATCAGGGCGATTTGGGTTCCGGCGTGCGAACGACTTTACGCGCAACGGAGGATCCAGCAACTTGCTCGCGCGACCCACGATCCTCTTCGCGAGATAGCTCGGCCACACGCAGTCTCACCGGAGAGACTTAGATCGCAAGCGGATGGGCTCGCGGCTACGATGGCGTCATGCGTGCGGTCTTGTTGTCAGGCGTTTTGGCAGTGCTTGCGTCGTGTAGTTCGCAGACCAACACGCTGCCGCCGGTCGACGAGACGTGCGCAGGTCCCTGCCCTGGTTCGAACATCAAGCATGTGGTGATCGTGATTCAAGAGAATCACACCTTCGACAACTACTTCGGTCACTACTGCTCTGCTGCAGCGGGTTCGAATCCCTCGTGCAACGACGGGCCCGCGTGTTGCGAAGCGGCACCGGCAACCGACGCCTCGGGACACGCGCCCATCGTGCTCGACGACAACACTCAGGCGTTTCATGATCCCGACCACACGGCAGCGTGCGAGACGTACGAGATGCATGGCGGCGCGATGGATCGATATGCCGTGAGCACTGGCAAGCCACTCTCCACCGCGTGCGGGAGTGCCGAGAATGTCGCGGTCGCTGAGGGAGTCACCGTGCAAGCGTATTGGGACATGGCCAAGACGGGTGCGATCGCCGATCGGTACTTCCAACCCGAGATCGGGCAGAGCTCCGCCAACGACATGTACTTTGCGCGCGCCTCGCACGTGTTCGATGACAATGCATTCGAACCGAAAGGCGCGTTCGGGACGCCGTGTTCGTTGCAGAGTCCAGATGCCGCAGAGTTCACAGACCTCACGCTCGGAGATCTTCTCACGCAGAAGGGCGTTCCCTGGGCGTTCTATGTAGAAGGCTATGATGCTCAAGCCACTGCGCAACGAGCAGGACACTGCGCAGAGCGCACCGACGCGTGTCCAGGCAACGTCAACTTCTCACCGTGCACGTTCGAGCCGGGCGATGTTCCCATCGAGTACTTTCCTTCGACGCGCGACAACCCGATCGTTATGCGAGACTTCTCCACGCTCGAGGGCGACATCAAGAACGGCAAGCTGCCCGCGGTCGTGTTCGTCAAAGCGCTTGGCTACCATTCCGAGCATCCAGTCGCGCGCACACGCATCACGGACGGCGTGACCTTCGTGACGACGATCGCCCACGAAATAGCCACTTCACGCTATCGTTCGAGCACGTTGTTCTTGCTCACCTACGACGAAGGCGGCGGCTACTGGGATCACGTGACTCCACCAGCGTCAGTCGACGCCCGCGGCTACGGCACGCGTGTGTTGACGCTCGCGTCCGGTCCGTTTGCGAAGAAAAACTACGTCTCGCATGTGGTGATGGACCACTCGAGCATGGTGAAGTTTCTCGAATGGAACTTTCTCGGCAGCAGCGGCCAACTCAAGACACGTGACATGGCGGTCAATGGCATTGGCAGTCTCATCGATGCGCGCGCCGCGGGAGTCTCCGTGCCCGAGTGACTCTCGTCGATCAGCATCAACGACCGCTCGGCACACTGCGCATCAGTGTGACGGATCGTTGCAACTTGCGATGCACCTACTGCATGCCTGAAGACGACTATGTCTGGTTACCCAGTGCGTCGATCCTGAGCGCCGAGGAGATCGAGCGGATCGCTCGCGTGTTCGTCGATCAGGGAGTGCGCGAGTTGCGATTGACCGGAGGAGAGCCTCTCCTCCGCACGGATCTCGTCGACATCGTCGCGCGACTCTCGCGCCTCGGCGTGGATCTCGCGCTGACGACCAACGGCATTTTGTTCCCAAAATCAGCCTCCGAACTGCGACGCGCAGGCCTCAGCCGCGTGACGATCAGCTTGGACACTTTGCGACCCGATCGCGCGCTCGCGCTGTCGAAGACCACTCGCTTGCACGATGTGATCGCCGCGCTCGATGCGGCGCGAGAGCACGGATACGCCAACACCAAGATCAACATGGTCGTGATGCGCGGCAAGAACGACGACGAGATCGCAGACATGCTCGCGCTCGGTCGAGACAAGAGCGCGGAGGTGAGGTTCATCGAGTACATGGATGTCGGTGGCGCCACTCGTTGGTCGATGAATGACGTGGTCTCTCAGACAGAGATCTTGGACAGGGTGTCCTTAGCCTTAGGACCAGTCACATCGCTCGCCGTCGACGGTCGCGCTCCCGCCACGCGCTTCCGCTCGGCCGACGGCACCCCATTTGGAGTGATTGCTTCGACGACGGTTCCTTTTTGCGGAGCGTGCGATCGCGGCAGAATTACGGCAGACGGGGTGTTTTTTACGTGTTTGTATGCCGAGCAAGGAGTCGATCTCAGGGGTCCACTTCGAGCCGCGGCGACGGACGCACAGCTTCGGGAGATCATCGCTGCGACGTGGACTGCGCGTACCGATCGCGGAGCGGAGGATCGTAAGGGGACTCCGATGCGGGATGTGTTGATCCCGGTTACGCGGTTGCGCGCGGATCCTCATCGGGAGATGCATACCCGAGGGG
>JAYVXK010000137.1:0-2533 GCA_043785265.1 Myxococcales bacterium
CATCGGGATGAAACCTTGATCTGGCGTATTGGCTTCTGGCTGTACGGAATACCCACTCTCATCTTGACTAATTGCTACCGACCTAACGGCGCGGTCGAAACCCTGCCAACTCCGAACCCCAGCATGGCGAAACATCGCCATTGTTTCTTCGTTGAGCAAGTCTCCCGGCTTCGGAGCGGGCAAATTCTCGCGCGAAAGGTTTAGAGCCTGCGATATGGCATGACCAATCGTGGATGGCGTCGACCCAGCAAGAATTGCTGGTCCGTCCTGTATGCTCAGCCGATTAACTGTATCGGAGAGCGCGCGAACAAGGAGAATGCCACTCTTTCGAACTTCAAATAACGTAGCGTAGCGCCTCACTACTTCACCGGTATCGTGTTGACGTCAACGCCTTTCGATAACCCATAAGCGGCGGCGTCGCGGAGCGCCTCATGCTGCCCAGGGGTGCCGACTCCATTGGGAATTGCGAGACGAAGTTCCCTCCCAGTGATTTGATCGGGCCGAATCTTCAAGCCTCCACCACTCCCCCCGTTGCTGACGGTGCAGAACCGCAAGTGGGGCATAAGCCTTAGATCTAAGAATGCCCAAGGTGGTCCGCAGACGGAAACGGTTTTCCCGGTCGAGCGAAGAAGTACCCTTGGAGCAGGTTGCACCCATGCTCTTGAACACACTTGGACTCCGCCTCGTTCTCGACACCCTCGGCGACGACCTGCGCGCCGAGTTCGTGCGCCAAGCTCGCCATCGCGCTGACGAGTTTTCGCCGAACGGGAGATTGATGGATGTCTCGCACGAGTGACATGTCCAGCTTCACGAACTCGGGTTCGAGCTCTGCGAAGCTAGACAGGCCTGCGTATCCTGCGCCCAAGTCGTCGACGGCGAGTCGGAAGCCTAGAACACGCAGCATGCTGATTCTCGGCAGCAAACTGTCGATTTGAGAGAGGCTCGCCCGCTCGGTGACTTCCAACACCACGCGTTCTGCGTATTGCGTGAGAGGCGCCGTTGCCAGGTACAGCGACGGGTCGAGCAAGTCGTTTGCGTGCAGATTGACGAACAAGAGCGAGTTGCGGGGCGCCTGAGAGAACGCAGTCGCCGACAAATCTCGCACGCGCTGCCCCAGTTCGTGCAAACGACCGAGGCGCTCTGCTGCTTCGAGTACTGCTGGCGGATTGGGGAGCGTCGGCTCGTTGCTGCGCAACAAGGCTTCGTAAGCGACTACCGAAGACGAATCGACGATGGGCTGAAACGCCATCCACATGCCGGAGAGCGCGCGGTCGAATTGTTCGCCAAGACCTCGCAGAGAGAGCGAGGAATCGACAGCTGCGGGTGCTGCGCGTTCTGCACGACGCTTCGCACGCAGATCTGCGGCCTGGTTGCACGCGTGCACGAGCACGTCATTGTCGAACGGCTTGAGTAGATATTGCGTGGCGCCAAGATTGAGCGCGCGCACCGCGGTGTCGACCGTAGCGCCACCCGTCATCAGCACCACGGGCATGTCTGTGTCGTAGGCGCGGATGATCGAGAGAAGATCAAGCCCAGAAACACCGGGGAGTTTGATGTCGCTCAAGATGATGTCGTAGCTCTCGACCAAAACGGATTGGACCGCGTCGTCTCCGGTGGTCACGAGCGTGGCCTGAAAACCACCTTCAGTCAGAACGCGCACGAGCAGGGAGCCGAGAGCCTCGTCATCTTCGACGATGAGAATGCGGCGGCTTGGTTTCCCGTGCAGAGTTCGAGGTGTCGCTGGAGCGGTTGGTTTTCGCGTGTTCATGACGCCTCAGTGGTTGGCTTGGGACGAGAGAGAACGGCGGGATCGTCGCTCAGCTTTTTGTGGAGCGTCCCGCGTGCCACTGTAAGCAAGGACTAGCGTCGCTTACCTCGAACGGATTGTCTATACACCCTAAGGGTTACGCCCCGTGCGGAGCGTTCCTGTCCTCGCGAGGGCTAGATTTTGCGGCTCTTGAAGCCGTGGGAGCGTCGGCCTACACGTGCGCGCGTGCTCTTTCGACACGCCTGTCTCGTGGTGCTCTTGCTCGGAGCCTGCGCCAAAGATCCACCGAGTGTCGCGCCCATCGACGCCGATTTCGATGCGGTGGCTGACGGCAATTTCGATGCGGACGATCCAGACGCGACTGCGGCGGCCGATCGCGCGCGACGCATCGAACTCGCGCGGAGCGAATTCGATTCAGGCTCGTGGGCGGGGTCGGAAGTTTACGCGACGGCGGTGCGCACGTCTGTGATGAACACACCCGAGTGGCCGCCCGAAACGGATGGCGGCATACCACCGCCCTCTTTGGTGCATCGATTGGGATACTTGAGGCACGGATCGCACGCGCCGGTGTTCGAGGAGAAAATCAAGAACGATGCGTGCCCGGATGGTTGGTACGAGTTGCTCGAAGGCGGATTCGTGTGCGGTAAATACGCTTCGCTCGATCCGAAAGATCCCGCGGTCAAGTGGGCCGCGAACGTGCCCGACCTCAGCGCGCCCATGCCGTATCGGTATGGCTATGCGACGAGCAACAACACTCCGGTCTAT
>JAYVXK010000138.1:0-2531 GCA_043785265.1 Myxococcales bacterium
GAGTTCTTTGCCGATCGCGTCTGCGAGTCCATCTGCGGCATCGCGGCGCTTGCGGCTCAGCGCTCTCGCGCTGACGGACGCCGCTTTGAGGCCTGAATCTCGCCGGGTTTCGAGATCGGCGATGCGTTCGCCCGCGCTCGCGATCGCCTCCAACTCCGCCGCGATCGCGCGCCGCTGTTGCGAAAGTTCGACCGTGGTCGGGCCATGCTTGCGCAACAGTTTCCGTAGACGAAAAAGTCGCTCGTCGACCTCTGCGAGTCGCGCAGGATTGTGCTCCACGTTCTCTGCGTAGCGCGACAGCTCGCGTGCGGCGTCTGCGAGTTGCGCGCGCGCGGTCTCGAGTGTTTGTGCATGCGGAGAGAGCGTCCCATCGATGCTCGCCGCGCCCTCGAGATCGGCGGAGAGGCGCGCCAGTTCGTCGCACAAGGCAGACTCTCCGTCATAGAGTCGATCCGCTGCGCGCCGTGTGGCTTGCGAGAGTTTTTCGGCGTGTTTTAGCCGCGCGGACTCTTGCTCGAGTTCTGTCTCTTCGCCGGGTCGTGGATCGATTTGGTCGATTTCTTTCAATTGAAAGGCGAGAAAGTCTTCGCGCTCGGCGCGGCTTCGCTCTTTGTCGCGCGCGTCTTCGAGTTCGCGCGCCAGCGCAGAGAGAACATCCACTTCGACGGTCAGTGTTTCGCGCGCCGAGTCGAGTCCACCAAACGCATCCAAGAAACCCATGTGAGTCGTTGGATCGGTGAGCGATACGCTCTCATGCTGCGAGGCGATGTCGCAGAGGTCGCTCGACAACTCCGCGAGCTGCGCGGCCGTGGAGAGCTTGCCGTTGACGAATGCGCGACTTCGTCCCTCGGCGGCCACCAGCCGACGCACGACCAGCTCGCCATCGAAGGGCACGCCTTGCGCTTCGAGTTTGGCGGCGACCCGTTCGAGCGCGTACTTTTCGATTGAAAAGAGGGCTTCGACTTCGGCCTCTTTGGCGCCTGCGCGAACCAAATCGGGCCTGGAACGGCCGCCGAGCACCAGACCGAGGGCGTCGACCAACATCGACTTGCCAGCGCCTGTCTCGCCCGTGAGTACATTGAAACGAGGACCCAGCTCGAGAGAGAGACCCTCGATGAGCACCAAATTGTGGACGGAAAGCGTCTGAAGCATCGGGTTGGAGATGCCTTTACCGCGCCGGCCCGGAGAGCCCAAGCCCCCTTCGGAGACCCTATCGACCAAACGAGTGTTGACGTTTGCGATGGCGATTCACTAGCCTGTCATCTTCCGTGTTGTTTGCGGGGCCGTCTCAGGCACTGAAGCTCTCGTCATTTCGAGCACTTGCAGTAGCGAATGCCAACCAAAACCACAGCCAAGAAGAAGCCGCCGCCCCGTTCGGCACCCGCACGCGCCCCCCAACCGGCGCGATCACGCACCTCCTTGCCCAAAACAGCGCCCAAAGCCGCGCCGTCGAAGGTGGCGCCCAAAGAGAAGCCTGCCAAGGTTTTGAAGGGCACCGCTCCTCCCGCTCCGGCGTTGTCGAAGAAGGCGATGGCTGCAAGCACAGCGAAGGGGTCCAAGAAAGATTCCGTGCGGCCTCCGCTCAACGCCAAGCAACAACAGCGTGAGGGCAAAGCGACTGTCTCGCGTCCCCCGCCAGAGGCGCCGAAGCCGCTGACGCTCGAAGAACGTGTGATTCGGCTTGAATCACGCCTCCAAAAGGCGGACTCGCATTTCCTGCAGCGGTACAAAGAGAACCTCGACATGTCGTGGATTCATCACGACAGCGCGCTCGAGGGCGTGGTCTACACGCTCCAAGAACTCAAAGCGGCGATTGACCCGCAAGCGTCGCTCGAGGTCGATTCGAGTCTGCAGCCCATCTGCGAAGAGATTCGTCGTCACCGCGAGGCTCTCGAGTTCGTGCGCGACTACGCGGCCAAGCCGAAGCAATCGCTCACGGTCGACACCATCAAGCAGATTTATTTGTTGCTGCATCCCGAAGAGGGTGACCTCAAGACGGTGAAGTACCGCAAGGACATCCCACAGCATCGATTGTATTTCCACGAGTACGCGGCGCCCGACAAAATCGCCTTTAAAGTGCGCCAAGTCATCGACTGGATCCACGATCCCGAGACGAAGAAGTCCCGCAACATGATGCGCATCGCGACGCGCGCCCACTACGATTTGCTCAGGGTCTTTCCCTTCGCGACAGACAGCGGCAAAGTCGCCCGTTTGTTCATGAACCTCATGTTGCTTCGCGCGGGTCTGCCGCCTGCGATTGTTCATTCGACCGAACGTCAGCGTTATTACGACGCGCTCAAAGGGTCGAGCGCGGCGATGAATCAAATCGTGGCCGAGTCGATCGAGAACAACCTGGCGTCGATCGAAAAACTGATCGAGAGCTACGAGGCGCAACGAAGCGCGTCTCGATGAGCCGTCAATGCTCAAGAAGCGCGTGATCCCTTGTTTGGACGTGCGCGATGGGCGCGTGGTGAAGGGTGTTGCCTTCGAAGGCCTCCGCGACGCAGGTGATCCGGCGGAGTGTGCTGCGC
>JAYVXK010000139.1:0-8366 GCA_043785265.1 Myxococcales bacterium
ACTGGGTACTACGACACGTGCGCGATCGGGACCGACGGCGGACTCTTCTGCTCTGGGCACGGCACTTCCGGTGAGCTGGGCAATGGATCGTCCAACAACCAACTCACTCCGGTTGTTGCTCAGTTGCCCGCTGCAGCAGTGAGTGCATCCGGGAGCGCGTATCACACGTGCGCGGTGACGAGCGACAACGTGTCCTATTGCTGGGGCTCCAACGACAACGGCGAGCTGGGGCTGGGCATGGGCGGTGGGACCAACGTTCCCAAAGCCGTCGTGGGTCTCGACGCCGGAACTGCCACGCAGTTCACCATGGGCTATTCATTCACTTGTGCGCGCCTCGCCGACGGCTCGGTCTACTGCTGGGGAGGCAACGGCGGTGGTCAACTGGGCAACGGTTCTTCCCAGGACTCGAACGTCCCAGTTCTCGTGCCGCTCACGCAGCCTGCTACGCAAATCGCTTCGGGCGACGGGCATACATGCGTCGTGCTGAAAGACACCACCGTGCAATGTTGGGGATACGGAGACCGCTCACAAATGGGCAATGGCACCACCGCGAACGCACTCAAACCCGTGGTCGTCACTGGGCTGACGGGAGTCCTCGCACTCGCCGCGGGTGGAGACAGCACCTGTGCGTTGATGAGTGATCGCTCGGTGATGTGCTGGGGACACGACGAGAGCGGACAACTGGGTGATGGGACGGTCATCGTCGTGCCCACCGCAGCTCCGGTCCTTGGGTTCTAACCAGTCGACGGCAAGAGGCTGATGGCATCTGTCGCGACATGGCTGAAGCCAACCTCACGGGTTGCTCTCGCGTTTGGCCTAAGCACCACGTTGGCTTGGGGGGCAGATATTTCTTCGCCCGAACACGAGCTGACTTTGAACCTCGCACCTCCCGACGCATCGGTCTGCGTGAGGTGGCCCGTCGAGAGTCGCACAGAGTGTAGTGGTGACTTCGCTCGTCTCGACGAGCAGGCTGGTGCGGCTGCAGACCGGATGGTGTCGAGCGCGGTCGTTCGTCATCTCGACTGGACTTACGTCCTCGTGATCACGCGCGAGCCTTATCGGGTCGGCAAGGATCTCTCGCAGGTCGACGCGCGACGACTTGTGATCGAGACACGCGACGAGTGGCAAGCCGCGGCTGCAGGCGCGGTCGAATACACATCCACCGAACCTGCGCCGGTGGCTAATTCCAAGGCGTTTCGTGCAGTCATCGAGGGCACGCTGAGATCGCATGACGACGTCTACGTCGTAGCGGCGGGACGCAGTGTGTACGTGCTCGCGTTTCATCTCTCGGACGACACTGGGCACGCTCTCGATCTCGATGCGGAGTCCGCGGAGGTGATGCGATCGCTCGTGGTGAAGCCTCCGGTGGCTGGGGCTGCGGAGACCACGGTCGTGGACTTGAGCTATTGGGCGCTGCGTGCGGCGGGCCTGGTGGTGCTGATCATCGTGGTGGGAATCTTTCTCACGATGAAGCTACGCAAGACTGGGCCCGTCAACGATGACGATGATCATGCCGATCATCGATAGGAGATTTACTGTTCGTCCATCGAGAAGTGCACACAGTAGTTCCGCTCGTCGTGGTGCATCTTCAGCATGACCTTACTCGTGGCGCTGGGCCACGGCGTCGAGAGGGTGAGCTGATCATCTGTGTCATGCGTGAGGACGACGGTGTCGGGTGGTACGCCGACACCCTCCACGATGTCATGGCCAGCCCTCCGCAAAAACGAGCCCGTGGTGGTGCTGGTGGCGACGGCCGATCCTTTCGTGAGAAGTGCCTCGACGGTCTCCTCGTCCACGCCGACGAACGTGTCATCGCCACCGCACGCAGCGACCGAAAACGTGAAGAGCGCGGCAGCGCATCGCGGCAGCTCTGACGATAGGCTCATTCCAAGCGAGGATATCGCATGCGCCTCCCACGAGCGACCTCAGTTCGTGATCACGCCATTCGCACAGCGAACGCGTGGAAGCGAGCGGCAGTTCCAGTGAGCGAGCCAGTGGGCAGCGCCCAGTAGAAGGTCCTTCGCACGACGAGGTCGAGCCCGGGAAGCACACGAATCAGGCCTGCCGTAACGTGCGCGCGAATGGACCAGCGAGAGACGAACGCGACCCCCAGCCCAGCCACTGCTCCTCCCACGATGGCTTCCGTGCTCCCGAGCTCCACGTCGAGGTCTCGAACTGCCGAGCGACGAACCCCAGCCTTCCGGAGTGCTCTCTCGACTACCGCACGTGTACCAGACCCAGCCTCGCGCCAAAGCAAGGGGACGCCATCGAGGTCTCGCGCGTGCCGGACGCGAAAGGGGGCGTCGCGGCCCATGATGGCGACGATCTCGTCGTCGACGAACGGCTCGAGGCGCACAGCAGGCGCGCGCGCGTGACCTTCTACCAGACCGAG
The DNA here is from genome assembly GCA_043785265.1 of Myxococcales bacterium. Classification (GTDB taxonomy): domain Bacteria; phylum Myxococcota_A; class Polyangia; order Polyangiales; family Polyangiaceae; genus JANYHY01. The sequence continues at coordinate 2,393 of JAYVXK010000139.1, forward strand.
AGGAACTCGCCCCGCACGCACTTCGGCGACGACATCGTCGGTGTTGCCAACATGGACGCGAAGCGGCACGTCGCGATGCGCGGCCCGAAATTGCGCGAGGATGGGTGGCAGCACATGCGCTGCGATCGTCGTGCTGGCCGCGATGACGAGTGGACCGGTTTGGACTTCTGCTCCTGCGACTTCCACCATCGCTTCGTCGAGAAGGCGACGAACGGAGAGCGCATACTTGACCAGGCGCAAACCGGCTTCGGTCGGAGTCACGCCGTGCACGGACCGCACGAAGAGCGCAGCACCCACCGCGTCCTCGAGCTTTCGCACTTGCGCAGTGACCGCAGGTTGCGAAAGGTGAACGGTCTTCGCGGCCGCTGAAATACGCCCGCATTCGAGCACGGCGAGAAAAGTGGGGAGCAGCGTAGGGTCGAGCTTGAGCATGAGATACCATCAGTGTAACTGATGGTTCGACGCGCCGAAGGTCGATTGCAGCGAATGGGCGAGGATGACATCCGGAAGGCGACATCGACACGAAGCACTATCGTGCACTCAACACGCGACGAGTCACTCGCCGCGATGCATCAGTCGACCATCGAGATATTGAAGTACCTCTGACAGACACCGCAGACCAACCGCGTCGTCGTTGTCGATTCGCAGGTCGAACTGCTGCTCGAGCGCGAGAAGTACATTTGCGATCTCGACTTCGCTCGCGCCGAGGTCTTCGACGAACCGCCGGGTCACTCCAACCTCGGACGGAGAAACGCGAAGCTGTGCAGCCAAGAGGCCGATGACCAGATCGACATCCACGAACACGGCGAGTCAGGACGCGCCCGCTTGTTCGAACCGAAGGCCGAACATCGGGGTCAAGCGTGCGCTCCATCAGTCGCAGACGGCACGTCCTCCTCTGACGGCACACCTTCTTTGGCGAACAACAGGAACATGACTGGGACCAGGTAGAGCGACAGTACCGTCGATGACGTGAGTCCTCCGACCACGGCGAGCGCGAGTGGTTGGTTGGCTTCTGATCCATGCTCGAGTGCCATCGCGGTCGGGATGAGGCCGATGATGGTCGCGAGGCTGGTCATCGCGATGGGAACGAACCGCGAACGCGCTGCTGCGATGATGGCGACGAGTTTGGTGGCGCCTTCTGCGAGGCGGCGATTGGCGTCGTCCACGAGCAAGATGCCGTTGGACACGGCGATGCCAATGACCATCAGCACGCCCATGAGCGCGGTGATGGACAAGCCCTGACCTGCTGCCATGAGCGCGAGCACGATGCCCACGAGAGCGACGGGGATCGTAAACAACATGATGAACGGCAAACGGAGCGACTTGAACTGAGACGCCATGATCATGAACACCACCATGACCGCGAGGCCCATCGCGGGGCCCAACCCGGAGAACGTGTCTCGCATTAGTGCGACCTGCCCCACGTAGCTGAAGTCGACATTGCGTGTGCGGGGGTCCGCGTGGAGCTTCTGTTCGAGTTCAGCCGACGCGCTACCGATGTCCCGACCTTCGGTTTGCATCAACACATGCGCCGCACGCTGGAGTTGATTGCGCTCGACCGCTACTGGACCCGTCGACCGCCGAATGTTGGCGTAGGCACCAAGAGTCACGGGCTTGCCGTCGTCACTGATGCGCACGGGGATCTGCCCGAGCGCATTGGGATCGGAAACGAACTTCCGGTCGTAGTAGGTGATCACGTAGTACGACTGTCCATTGTTTGGATCGACCCAGACACTGGGCGTGTTGATGTTGCCCAGCGTGGCGTCGAGAGTCGTTTGCGCAGCGGAGCGCGCCGTGACGCCCACAAGCCCAGCCTCTTCTCGGATGGTGTCGACGCGAACCTCGGGATAGTCGGTCTCGAGTGTGACGCGTACGTCGCGAATCCCAGGCACCGTACGCGCGATCTCAGCGACAGCCCGCGCTTGGTCGTGGAGTCGCTCGAGGTCGTCGCCGCGGACCTCCACGACCAGCGGCGCGATGTAGCCGTTGGAAAAAACGCTCGCGACCAGGCCGCCAGGCATCTGAAGAAACTCGACACCAGGATAGTGCCGGGTCAATATTTCTCGCAGTTTGTTGGCAGTTTCGTCTTGCGAGAGCTTCCGCTTGTCTGGGTCGGATAGCGCAACCCGAATGAAGCCCATATGAGGACCGTTGTTGGGGCTCGTCATCGCGCTGCGAGCATTGTTCGGTGAGCCGACATTCGTGAGCACGAGTTCGACATCACCCGGCGGCAACTCATCGTGGATGGCTTTTGCCATTTCGGCGAGTGACTTCGAAGATTGTTCGAGCGACGTACCGGGCGCGAATCGAACATAGACGCGCTCCATCGACTCGTCGATTTTGGGAAAGAACGTGCTTGGCAATCGATTCGCTGCCCAGCCTGCGCCCAGCGTCAGCACCAGACACGCAACCATGATGGTGCGCCGGTAGATCAACGCGGTAGGCAGCGTGCGCGCATAGGCATTGGTGACGCGGTCGACGAGACCCTCGACGAATTTGCCGATCCGTCCGTGCTCGGGCTTCCCCAAGAAGTAGCGACAAGCAACCGGGGTGACGGCAACGCTGACGAAGTAGGAAGCGATCATCGCGACTGCAACCGTGAGCGCCAAGGGAGCGAGGAGCTTCTTGGCGAGACCAGCAAGGAGGAGCACGGGTAGAAGCACGGCCATGGTCGTGAGAGTCGACGCAAGCACGGGAAGCGCGACCGCGTTGGTGCCATCGCGGCAAGCAGCGAGAGTCGTCTTCCCCATACGCTGATGACGATGGATGGCTTCGAGCACGACGACTGCGTTGTCCACCAGCCTTCCCATCGCCAATGTGAGACCACCAAGCGTGAAGGCGTTGAGTGTCTGTCCCGTTGCATAGAGCACGAGCAGCGTGATGGCGAACGACAACGGAATGGCGACCGACACGATGAGCGCGCCGCGAATGCTCTGCAAGAAGACGAGGATGACGAGCGCGATGAGCAGAAGCGCTTGGACGACCTCACGGCGTAGGCCTGAATACGTGGTGCGGACGAAGGTCGACTGGTCGAAGACCGCTTTGACTTCAACGCCCGCCGGCAGGTCTTTGGCATTGGCGACAGCCTTCTTCACCGCATCCACGATCTCGATCGTGTTGCCTCCAGGTACACGCAGGACATTGAGATAGACGGCGTCGCGCCCATCCACCGAGACTGCTTGGGTCTCCGGACTTCCACCATCTTCCACCTTGGCGACATCGCGTATGAGCACCGCGCGACCGTGCTTCTGCCGAACGACAGTGTTGCCTATCGTCTGCAGTCGCTCGGGTACGGCGTTGGTATAGACGTTGGAGTCGAAGCTCGGTGAGATGAACACGCCCGATGGCAAGAGCGCGTTCGACTGCGACACGGCGGCTGAGATCTCGTTGCTGGTGACGCCGCGAGCCTGGGCAGCGGTTGCGTCCACCACGATGTTGATCTGTCGCTGGCGACCTCCGTTGATCGAGGCACTCGCGACACCGGGGATTCCCTCGAGTGTCGGTTCGATGCTGTTGAGCGCGAAGTCATACAGCTGAGGCCCAGACAACCCTCCACCCGAAACTGCGACCTGAACTACCGGCGCATTCGAAGGGTCGTATTGAAGTACAAAGGGTGGAAGCACGCCGAGTGATTTTGGCACCGCGGACATCGCGAACGCCGTCTGCTGTTGAACCAGAGTCTGGGCCGCGTTGAGATCGGTGCCCCACTTCAGCCAGACGTACACGATGCTCAGGTTGTTGCGCGAAGTGCTCTCAACGTGGTCGACACCAGGCGTGGCGCTCACGTATTTTTCGATGCGCCAAGTCAGTGTCTTCTCGACGTCCTTGGGCCCGAGCCCAGGCGCAAGTGTGCCAATGACGAGCACGGGCGGCGTCAGATCGGGAAACGTGTCGACGCTCATGCGTGGCGTCGTAACGCCGCTAAAAACCAGCAGCCCGATGCAGATCATCAGAATGGCGACTGGGTTGCGCAACGAGAGGTTCGTCATGGCGAGCTGCCTTTGGCTGGGGCGGCAGCGTCTGTCGTCGACTGCGTCTCCATGGTCGCTGTAACCGCATCTCCCTCACTCAGCAGACCGCGCCCCTCGACCACGACCATCGAATCTGCAGACAGCGATGGGTCGACATACAGCTTCCCATCCCGCTCGCCGCGAAGCTGCAGCACGCGGGCGTGCGCGATGCCGTTCTCGACGACGAACAAGCTGACCTTGCTGCCGCGCACAGATCCGGCGCGAAAAGGAATTTCGGTCGTGGCAAGAGGTTGCCCTACGTCGATGCGAATCTCGCCGGTGGTGCCGACTGGAAGTCGACGTGCCGGATCGGCGACGTCGATTTCGAACTGCACGGTTCTGGTGGCAGCGTCGGCGCGCGGTGTGCGTCGCGTGACGCTCGCCTCGAGGTCTTCGTTCGTCGCCACGAGGTGCACCTTGACTGGTGTGCCTGGTGCGACGACCTCGAAGTCTTTCTCAGGAGCTTCGCCGACGATTCGAACGATGCTGCGATCGACGATGGTTGCCACCGCAACTCCGGGTCGCAAGAACGCACCCGGGTCGATCGTGCGCGTCGCGACTTCTCCATCGAAAGGCGCGCGCAAGACGCAGTCGCTCACCGCGAGAGAGTTCTTCGAGAGTTCGGCGTTCTGCTTGTCGAGCTGTGCCTGGGCGGCGGTACTTTGGGCGAACTTCTGTTCGGCCTCGTTTGGCGAAACGAATCCTCCGTCGAGCAAGGCTTGAAGCCGCGCCGATTCGTCCGCGATGGCGCGCTGTCGGGCCTCGACGGCGCGCGCTTCTGCAACGATCATCTGGCTGCCGGCGTTCGTGTTGCGACAATCGAGCGTCGCGATCACATCGCCGCGCTTGACCACCGAACCCGGTCGCACGAGCACCGTGTCGACATAGGCCGCTACCAATTGCGGACCGACAGACGCTTCGAGCCACGGCTCGATCGCGCCGACATACGTGCGTGACGACCGAAATGGGACCGCAGAAACCTTCGCGATCGTCACGCTCTTGGGCAGCGCATCGAGTGGAGTCTTGTTCGTCTGCGACTCCGCTCGCATCACCATGAGTCCGCCCAGGCAGAGAGAACCGAGGACGCTGACCGCAATCATGATCGGAACCCACGGTCGCGGGGTCGCGGTTGGAAGACTCGTCACCAGAGGTACTTCAGTGCTCGGAGTGTTCTCCGTAGGCTGGTCGTCCACGTCATAGTCCTTCTGCGAGAGCGCGACCGAGAGCGGCGCGAGATCTCGCTACTTCGAAGATGCCCAAACCCATTTGGATCTCCGCTTCGGCACGCAGCGCCTCTGCGTCTGCGATTTCAACCGCGTTGCCAATGCCCGCTTTGAAGCGCGCCTCTGCTTGTGAATAGTTCGCAACCGCCGCTTCTACTGCCTGTTTGAGCGCAGGCAGCTCGTCACGAGCGACCTTGGCGGCGACATAGGCTTGCTGCACATTGGCGCGAACCGTCTGCTTGACGAGCGCCACTTCTTCTCGCTCCACTTGCTCTTCGGCACGCGACGCTTCTTGTCTGGCGTGAACCGTTCCTTCGAAGATCGGCCAACTGATGATGAGTCCAACATCCCAGTTGGGCACTCCAGGCAAGAAGCCATTGCCTGGTGGACTGTCGCCGTTTCCAGACGGTGCTGCTCCGCCCGCTCGACCCGAGAAGGTGGCTGTCGCAGAAAGATCCGGTCGGAGCTCGGCACCGATCGCTTTGGTGTGTTGCTCTTGGGCCTTGAGAGCGGCGATCTGCTCTTGAATGGCTGGATCGCGCGTGATCACGCTCGTGAGCGCCCCCTCGAGCGCAGGCAGATCAGCGGCGGCAGGGGCCTCGCCCAACACATCGAGAGCAGACTCTGGTGATCCAATCGCGGCAGCGAGTGTGCTCTGGGCGATGTCGACACCACCGCGAGCGCGAATGCGTCCCACGTCGAAGTGACTGAGTTCCGATTCGGCGCGTGTCAGTTCGATGG
>JAYVXK010000140.1:0-2520 GCA_043785265.1 Myxococcales bacterium
CACCTCGCGCGGTGCTGCACTCACGCACTTCTATCTGCGTGACCCGCAATACACCGAGGCCGATGGCAAGGGCATGGACATGGTCACCTCCAATTGGGATCAAGGACCCTGGGCAGGCATCGAGCGTTGGCGACCGCTTCGCACGCTCTTTCGTGCCGACGCGACCGACGACCAAGTGCAATACGACCGCTTCGTGTGGAAGCTCGAAAAGCTCGGCGATACGGGTTGCAAGTTCACCTACATGGACACGGACGTCACGATCGAAAAGATCGTCAAAGCGGGTGACAGACCGTTCGAGTTGTCGGTCGAGACAACGATCAAAAATGAATCGAAAACGCTCGCAAAAAAGCACTCTCTCTCGATCGAGATGTTTGGCTTTCGGACCAATGCAGAGATCAAGAGCCATTTCGGACGGACCTCGCCTTTCGTGACCGACCTCTCGTGCGGTCATGGCAAAGACGTCACGCGCAAAAGCAAAGACGACTTCAAAGAAGGCTGGTTGGCAATCGAAGGCGCGGATCGCTGGGCTGCCGTGTCGAACTATTATTTTGCAACTGCACTCGTGCCCGACAAAGGCGGCACACCGAGCTGCCGGCTCCTCTCTGAATTGTACGAGAGTCCCACGTCGCACAACACGAGTGACGACGATGCCAGCGCGATCTATCACGCGCGCCTCACGTACCCCCAAGCCTCGCTCGCGCCTGGCGCCTCAGCCACCTACTCACAAGTCGCGTATATGGGGCCAAAAGAGCGCGAAATTCTCAAGAGCGCAGCTGGCGGCGACAAGGGGATGGGCGAGCTGATCAATCTCGGCTTCTTCTCGCCAGTCGCGAAAGTGCTCGTCGGATTTCTCGTGATCCTCAAGACGCATGTCACGGGCAACTGGGGACTCGCGATCATCCTGATGACCATTTGCGTCCGCACGATCCTCTTTCCGCTGACGTGGAAGTCGATCAAGACGACCGTCGCGATGCGTCGGCTCAAGCCGGAGATGGACGACATCGCCAAGCGGTTCGCAGACGACATGCAGGCGCGCAATCTCGCGACGATGGAGCTCTACAAGAAACGTGGAGTCAATCCATTCGGCGGCTGCTTGCCGCAGCTCGTGCAGATGCCTGTGTGGTTCGCGATGTACACGACCCTCCAGACTGCGGTCGAGATGTACCATGAGCGCTTCTTGTGGTTCAAAGACCTCTCTGCACCTGATCAGTTGATCGGGCCGTTCAATCTGCCCATCCTCGGCATGGTCCCAGCGATCGGCATTTTGCCCTTCATTTTAGGGGCTTTCATGATTGTGCAGCAGCGCATCGTCCCTCAGCAGGGGATGGACCCGATGCAACAGAAGATGATGATGTACTTGATGCCGGGCGTCTTCACCGTGATGATGCTGTTCCTTCCTGCGGCTCTCGGTCTCTACATGCTGACCAACAGCATCTTGGGCATCACTCAACAGCTCATGGTCGAGCGATTCGCACCGCGCGATGGCGGCAAGAAGGGCGAGATCGAAGTGAAGCAAGTCAGCAGCAGCAGTGGCAGCGGCCCCAAGTCGCTCAACAAAGGAAAAGCACGTGTCTGAGACCAACGACCTTCCCGTTCAGCCCGCGCATGCGGCGCTCTCGCAGCCCGCTGTCGACGAAGCGGCAGCCGACCAACAGACCAAGCGCGCACTCGCGTTCTTGCGCAAGCTGCTCGTGACGATGGAGATGAACGCAGAAGTGATCCTCGCGCCAGACGACGGCGAAGGCTCAGAAGACGAAATTCGGCTTGAAATAGAGGGTCCTGACGCAGGTCGCATCATCGGCAAGCGCGGCAGTGTGCTCGAGGCGATTCAATATTTGACGACCCGTGTCGTGCACAAACCCGGAGAGTCCCGGCGTCATGTGCAGGTGGACGCAGAGGGTTATCGCGCTCGACACGAAGACCAACTCGCAGAGATGGCCGAGAAGCTCGGCGAGCGGGTCGCCAAAGAGGGCAAGGTCATCACCTTCGATCCGATGAGCGCGCGCGACCGTCGCATCGTGCACATGGCGCTGCGTGAGTTCGAAGGCGTACGCACCGAGTCGAATGGCGAAGGCCCCGATCGTCGTGTGCAAATCATTCCGCTCAAGCCGGGCGAGTCGAAGCCGAACAAACCCAACGACTGAGGGCGCGCGTGCCGGTCTACACCAACCTCGATGGGACCACGCCCGACAAGGGCCTACGCGATCTTCTCAAGTGGCAACTAGAGCGCGTTTCTAGCAACAAACCGCGAGATCGTAGTGTGTTCGTCACGCCTCGGCGCGACAACGACACCAAGATTTTGCGCTCGATGGACGCCAGTCTCACATGGATTGGTCACGCCACGTTTGCGATGCGACTCGGCGGCAAGCTCATCGTCACCGATCCCATTTGGAGTGAGCGCCTCAGTCCAGTGACCCGGCGTCTCTGCGATCCCGGAGTCGCGCTCCACGCGATGCCGAAGATCGACATCGTCACCGTCTCGCATTCGCACTTCGATCACCTCGACATGCCGACACTGAA